>JAAOYK010000050.1 GCA_018221305.1 Candidatus Pacearchaeota archaeon | reverse complement strand
ATCTTTGTTTTGTGACTAAGAACTCTGTCATACCACCAGTTCTATAGCGAGTCAAGAGCGGTGACTGGTGGTTCTTGATTAAAACGCATATCTTGGAATTATGTAAGGCCATTAATCAGTACTTTTGGAACACTATTGTATGTATGCTCTTTAAAAGCAATCCATGTCTGATAATCAAGTATAATTTCTGAAAGATTATCTTGAATCTGCTTAAACGTTGTATGAAATGATTTTGAACTATCAGCTGTTATATAAACTAATAGATCCCAGTCACCAAAAACCTTAACAGCTCTTATAATATAAGGGCAGTTTGAGATAAACTCCTTAAATTTCATCTCATCATTTAAATCAAAAGTCTTGACATTTATGCAAAAAGTATACCAACGATATCCTAATGCTCTTAAGTTAAATAAAGCCATAAATCCATATATAATATTACTATTAGTCAATTTTTTTATCCTATAACTTATTGTATCTGGTGAAATCTTAAGTTTTTTTGATATGTCATAAGTTGAAATCCTTGAATTTTCAGATAAAGCCTCCAATATTTTTAAATCAATCTTATCCATCTTCATTTTTTTACATTTCCCAACATTTTTACTTTTAATATAAGCCACGTCAGTGTTTATGGTTCCAGGAAGTTGAATAGTTTTATACCCTTTAATTATCGTCAATTCATCCTTCCTGGTTATTATATCTCCATATTCCTTAGTAATATCAATAACAATGATATCAAATTCTTTGATATTTTTAGCCACCAATACCCATTCTAAATCCCATGTATCATGATACTCAATTACACTTATAGTATTTGGATGTTTAACCAAAGTTTCAATTAATTTCCTCTTTCTTTCTTCATTTAAAATATTCAGAATCATAAAAACATGATAAGTATCATACCCAAAACACCTTAAGTCAATCTTTGGAACAAAACCCAAAATTATTCCGTTTTTGATTAATCTTTTTATCCTATAGTCGATAGCATCTCTAGATAACCTAACTCTTTTGGCAATAGCTGACAAAGGCATCCTACCGTCCTCAGAAAGCATAGAAATAATCTTTTTATCCTTAACATCTAGTTTAAATCCTTCAATTCCTTCTTCTTTTACCCTACTTTTTGGAGAAATTACCATATTTTATAGTTTATACCCTAAGTAATATAAAAATTTTACGGCAAAAACTAAGATTTACATAGATTATTTATTATATCTCCTAATCATACTATATGTTGGATGTAAAGAATGATTAAATATATTTACTATTATCCAGTAGTTATAAAACGAAAGATTTATATATCATAAAACATAATCGATAATGAGGTATTAAAATGAAAGGACCTTGGAGAAAAACCGAACCAACTGCTCAAAGTAAGGTTGGAAACCATGATGTAGCTATTTGGGAAAGGAGAAATAAAAAACCAAAGAATGTAAGAGTAAACGGTGTAAAATATGTAGCAAAACCTGGATTTAGAGATCTTTCTAGACCAAGACAAGCAATAGCTGGAGGCTTGGAATTAAGTGCTTTAGGTGCAGCATCAGGGGCAGGTTATCTTTCATATCAGGGAGGCCAAGTAATTAAAGGGGGTATTGATACAGCAGCCTCTATTGTTAATTTTTTTGATGATATTGGATCAAAATTCATTACAGGCCATGACAGAAAGGCAATTGAAAAATTAGAAGTTTTAATCAAATCTAATAATTTTAATGAGAAAGAATTACCAACAGTAAAAAAATTTATGTCTAATGCAGTAGAATATCGGCTGATATCAGGAATATATGACGAAACTGCAGCAGGAATTGATCAAGGTATGTCAAGAAGCACTGGTCCAGCATCAAGGATCATGCCAGATCAGATAGAAAAAGAAGGACCTGGATATTCACGAACAAAAATACATGATTGGGTAAATAAAAAACTTGGAAAGTATATAAATCCAGATAAGCATGGAGAGTATAATCAAACACTTATAAAACAAAGAAAAGATACACACGATATTTTACAAAGCTCATACAATGATATCGCTGAACATTTAAATAAACCAACCCCTTCACCTAACACATTGAAAAAAAATATGAAAAAATTTAACGATGCATATGCTATTTTAAAACAAATTGATGAAAGAGTCGAAAAAGGAGTTGAAAACGCAACAACCGCTGAAGTCCAGTCATACAAAGATGCAATACACCAATTAGGACCTAACCAATGGTCAAATACTAGCTATATACCAGGAGGATCTGCTTTACTAGGTGGTGCAATTGTTTACGCTTTAATACATAGCAAGGTTGTAAAACCATTAAAAAGATTGATATATAGAATTTGAGGAGGTAATCAATATGAAAATGCATAAAGAAATAATTAAATGTGATTCAAACGCTTCAATAACTGAAGTAGCTAAATTGATAAAAGACCATGAAGTTAGACATGTTTATGTTTTAGAAAATGGAAAATTAGCTGGAGTTGTCGGAGGTATTGATATTAACAATAAAGTGGTTGCTGAAGGAAAAAACTGCCAGGATATCAAAGCAAAAGACATAATGAACAAAGTAGAGTCAGTAAAAGAAAAAGAAGAAATCGAACATGCTTATGTAATCATGAGAAATTACAATACATTTATCTGCCCTGTAGTTAATGAGGATAATGAATTACTAGGTTATTATAAATTTGCTGAAGTTTGCGAGGAAATTGATAATAAAATTCATAGGTGATTTAAATGGGATTAGAAGATATTGTCAGATCAGGATACAGGAAGGTTAAAAATATAATTTGGACACCTAAGAAAAAAGAAGATATGTTGAAGTATTTAACAGATGTAGATTTAAGAAAATATTTCAAAGGAGTTCCTGAAGAAAAAAGGCAGGAATATTATAACCTTTTATCAGCAAAACTTGACGATAGCAGAAAAAAATATTATTCACACCTAGGTTCATGGCAACAAAAAGCTGGAAATATTGGAAGTGTAGCTACAATTTTAAGCGATGCATACCAATTTTTCGGTTCAAAAATAGCTCTTACAGGAGCTCAATATACACCATTAGCACAATTAATCTACTTATCAGGAGCTGTTCCAGAAGGTTATGGGATGTTAAAGTATATTAAAGATTCTAAAGATTACTCTTCTGGTTTAAAATGGCTAGGATTAAAAGCAGCAGGGTTAGCGATACCATTAGTTGGACCACTTGCAGGAATGAATGCAATGGAAAAATTAATCAAACAAAGGATGATGAAAGAAGCCAAAAACAACTTCCTAAAGGAGATTCAAGGATATTCTCCAAAACCATACAAAGCATTAGACAGGCTTGCCGAAAAAGTTACAAGAAGAAAGATTCGGCCATTATATCGTCCAGCATTTGCATAATTTTTTTTCTTTAATATATCTTCATCATTTTCCTTAAAACCATGCTAAAAATAATGGACAATATGATATAAGTTCCTAACCAACCTAATTTCCATCCGAATAAATTTAAGACAATATTCTTATCATGCTTAATCTCTATCCTATTAATGTTTCCATCTTTTACACTCTTAACAGGCGTTCTATATTCATTTTCTGTTGTAATTAAAACCTCTTTGAAATATTTATTACCATTAAATTCATATTCAATCAAATACTCTCCTTCTTCACCATTTAAAATCCAGCTAACTTCTCCTTCAACTTTTTTATGGGCATCACTCTGGAGGAAAATCCCTTCTAAGGCATTTAATGATATCTCACCATCAGCTCCTTCCTCAAAATAAACACTTGTAGTAAAATCCTGTCCAGGCATTATAGGATCAAAAGCCAAATGGGTATTCATCCAGCCAAATATGATTATGATAGGGATAAATGTAAACAGGGTTGATTTCATTGAATGGCTCATATACTTCATATTTGTCTTCATAGCCTTTTTCTGGACTTCCATCGCTTTCTGAGGCTCACTCCTAAGCTCTTTAATCTGATTCTGAAATGCCTTCATCTCATCTTTCAGGTCTTTCATCAGGCTTTGATTAGTTGCAAATTTATATATCAAAGTGATGATAAGAGAAATTCCAAATGACAAAATAAAAACTGCCAGTAAACTAGGCAATTTAAGCAAAGGCCCCAATACAGGGTTTAACAAATTATCAAAAACCATTTTATCAACCTCTTTTTTTAACTTCCCATGAACCTCCTTAACATAGGATTCATGTCCATCATATGCTGCTGTGCAATCTCTTCATAAAGTTTGTATACGATCATAACACTTAGCAAAATTCCAGTACCACGGCTTAAAGCTCCAGTCAGATCAGCGATTCCCGCTAATAATCCAACAGCTAAACCCCCCATAACAGTCAAAGGCCATATATACCTATTAAGGATTCTCTCAAGAATCCTCTCATCCTTCCTGAAACCCGGTATTTGCAGGCCTGAACTCATCATATTCTTAGCCTGACTTCGAGCATCCATTCCTGCTGTCTGAACCCAAAACATACTAAAAACAACTGCCCCTAACATCATGAATAACAAATAAACAAACGCTTGCCCAATTTCTCCCCATCCAATAGACCCGGTAATAGCTCCCCTAACCACATTTGGACTTTGTAGAAGATACACCAGTCCTGAAATTGGCTGATTGGTTGTTTCACTAAACCTTCCTAATAATGGAAAACCCCAGTTCTGCATAAACCTGCCCCATAACTGCATATTTGCCATTAATGCAGCAACTAAAATAACAGGAATATTAGATGTATAAAGGAAACTTAATGGCCATCTTATACCGTGCCCTCTTATCCTGCCAAAACTTAAGGGTATTTCAACTTTCATTGCCTGAGCATAGACAGCTATAAAAAACACTAAAACAGTCGCCAATAAAGCAGAAAATCTAATCCCTGCTTCAGTGGGATCACCCGCACTCAAGGCCTGGAACAAAGCCCATACAGCTCCAATCGAATAAGTTGAACCCTCTGGAATTATCCAGTTAAAAGTCTGTATAAATATTTGCTGACTGACTCCAGCTACAATAAAAAGACTGATACCAGAACCAAAACCCCACTTGCTTATTACTTCATCCATAAATAAGATCATTATCCCGCCTAATATTAGTTGAAACACCAACAAGTACCTCAACTGGGTATAGAATGCTATCCCAACAAACTGCTGTGGAGGATTCAATCCACCCATAAATACGTAGATTATTGCTTCAAAAATTATGAAAAATATTGCCAATAATTTCTGAACACCTTGAAAAGTTCTTTTGCCTTCAGGAGTTGTTAAATCAAATTTTAAAATTCCTGATCCGTTCAATAACTGTAATACAATAGATGCAGTAACTATAGGCCCAATTCCTAAGGATATTAAAGAACCAAACTTAGCAGCTAATATTATCTCAAGTTGCTCAAATCTGAACTGGCTTTGAGGATCAAGTCCAAATAAAGGCAGCATTCCAAGAATATAATAAATTATTAAAATGACCCCTGTCCATTTTAATTTTTCCTTAAAAGAAAGTAATTTCTGTGTTGGACCTTCCACTTCAGGAAGATTCATTAATAATCCTTTCCACATAGACATTTTATATTGTTAATTAAATTTTTGTTGTGAACATTAACAAAAATTTCCTAGAATCACACTCGAATTTCAATAATAATCATATTGTGATGGAAATTTTTGCCTTTTTATTTTTTGTTGATTTTATTTAATTATTTTTAGTATTGGTAATTTTTTATTGATTCACTATTTATTTTTTTCTTCCTTTTTATTATTGGTTTTTTCCTTTTTAACTTCTTTCTTTAATAAATATATCTCTCCACCCTTTTCTTTTATCTTTTCAATAGCCTTTTTAGAAGCATATTCAACCTGAATCTTAAATTTATTAATAATTTTTCCCTGGCTCAATAATTTTTGAAATCCTAATTTCCTGAAATCGACAGTAAAAAATTCTCCTTCTTTCATCACT
>JAAOYK010000049.1 GCA_018221305.1 Candidatus Pacearchaeota archaeon | reverse complement strand
TTTTCAACATATTTTTCATAAAACCCACTTTCCATGCTAAATTCTAATATTTTATTTGCACTTCGCTTATCCTTAAGCAACAGAAACTTCTGGTGTAGACAAATCTTGCTCTGTATCTTTGCTTTGAGAATTTTTATTATGTACAGATTCTACATGCCGTATTAGCTCTGGAATAACACCATTAAACTCTACCTCGTCAAGCGAATTTAAAGTGCTTGGGCTAAAACCTTTTTCAAGACATTTTTGTGTGAATTCAGAATCAACCTTTTGAATACCTTCAACCAGACGGTTTACTGCAGCAATGTATTGTTCTGGAATATGGACACTTTGCAAAGCCATTATTTCTGCAGAGCTTATTTTATCATACAAAAGAACAACTTTGTCTATTTTTTGTATATCTGTATCAAGACTTTGTTTTAATGTGTAAAAACAGTCTGCTAAGTCATTATGAGTATCTATGACTGCCTCATAGCCAAGCAATCTTTGTGCAAGAGGTAAATCGTTTTGTATTTCAAGAAATTCTTTTGAAAGCCTAGTAAGTTCTCTTTCTCCTTCGCGTTTTAGATTTTTTACTACGTCTAACTTTTCTTGCTCGCTTATTTCTTTATCACTAGTATTATTCTTATCAACTAATGAAACTAAATACGTGTTTAGTTTTTCAGGATCACTATGCAATTCATGCAGTTTAGAAATTTGATCTCCAAGATGTTGTTTGTTTGATTCATAATCTCGAATTAAACCTTTTACACTTTTTACAGCACTTGACAAACTGTGCACTGTTTTTGCTTGAGTATTATAAAATCCGTTTACAAGATCTTGCAATGATTTTAGTCTTTCTTGATTTTTTAGTACAATAGCTCCGGTTTGAGCAATGTCTTCAATTTTCTTTTTTCCAGAAGAAAGTATTTTTTTAAAACCGGTTAGAAATCCTTCATCCACAGGAGTTTGTTCTAATTCTTGTTGAATTTTAGCTACTTCTTCTCTTTTCTCTTTATATGCAGAAAATGAGTCGTCAAATTCTTTTACTGTTTCAATAGAACTAGCAAGATGTGAGTCGTAGGGTTTATCTTGAAAATCTACTAAAGCGTAAGTTCTACAAATTGAGGATAAATTTTGGGTCATTTTTATTCTGAAGTTTCTGGAGATGAAATCAAAAATCTAGGTTTAACTTCTCTAGATGCAATTCTTTTACGATCAGAATATATTGTGCTTCGTGAAACAATTTCATCCTTTACTCGGTCCACCTTACCGTTCAAAAACTCAGCAGCTTCCCTAATACGTGAATTGATCTCACCAGAGGCTACTGCCTGATTTTTTAAGAAGTCCGTGGCCTGGTTAACACCAGTTAAAGCCCGAACTTGGGACCTTTGTGCCCTTACATCGTTCACAACATAAGGCACTTGAATTTCAACAAAATCTTTTGCTAAACTTGTTGCTTGGCGTGATACATCTAATAATTCTGCTTGATCTCTGATTTTGTCTATCTGACTATTAATCATTTTTACGCTGCCCTCGATATATCCATCTCTATCTTTTAATTGAGTATACTGATCTTTTGCATCGTCTAAAGTTAATTCTAATAATCTTAATTTGGATATTAATTCTGGAGAGTTTTGTTGTTTTTGGTCTAAATGTTCTCTTCGCTGAGCTTCAAGATCCTCACACTCTGATTCTAAATTTACAATAATTGTTTCAAGTTGATTAATATCATCATATAGTGGAGATTTTAAACCGATTAATCGTTCTGCATCGTTTCTTAACTCAGACCTAAATTGAGTTAAATCTCTTTTTCTTTCATCTAATTCACTTGATAGGCTTGATACATACACAGGGATCTGTTGTGCAATATTTTCTACAATTTGAAGAGATTTTTTTAAAGAAGGAGTTTTTCTTCCAGTAACTCTATAGAGTGCTCTCCCAAAAAAACCGGCCTCACCTTCATACATACTTTTAAGATTTAGTAAAGCAGATTCGTTGCCTTGTTCTGTTTCCCCTTGACTTTGTTTGACTAAAGCAATTGTTCCTTGTATTGCTTTATCACCTTCTTCTACCTTATCTGAGAGATCTCCTGTTAATTTTCTAATCTCATCTATTGCATCAATTCCTTTTGCAATCCTTGCATAAGCTTTTGAGTTTTGATAATTAACAAACCCGTCTTTATACTTTGCACCAATTTGTGCAACTTCATCCTTTATTTTTCCTAAATCAACCATGTGTATTTTTTAAAATTTTGAATGGATTATATAAAATCCTTAACCCTCTTAGAATCACCAGTTATTTCTTAAAATAGAATTTGCTTATAAGTATTGTTATTTTATAGTAATACTAATAGAAGATATATATCTGGCTTTTTTTGTTATTTAAAAGTAATAGAAAAATGCAAATTATATAACAAGGAAACAAGGATGAAAAGATGAAAAAGTATAAATGCGCCGGCCGGGAGTCGAACCCGGGTCATTTCGTTGGAAGCGAAAGATCATAACCATTAGACCACCAGCGCTTATGAAAATCCTAATATGATTGGGTTTTTAAAGATTTTTATTTCTGATATTATAGTGCAATAATATAAATAAATCACGCCCTGGGCAGGACTTGAACCTGCGACCCCTTCCTTAGGAGGGAAGTGCTCTAATCCAACTGAGCTACCAGGGCAAGAAAATGTGGGGGGGAGGATTCGAACCCCCGAAGGCACTAAGCCACAAGATCTTGAGTCTTGCCCCTTTGACCACTCGGGAACCCCCACATAAATCTGAGTGCTAAAAATGTCAATAATTGTGGGTATAAAAAGCTTTATAAACCGACAATTTTAGGTATATTTGAAGACGACCATAATAGTCTGGAAACACCTGTTCCCATTCCGAACACAGAAGTTAAGCAAGCTATGTTACTGGTGCTAGTTTCAGAGATGAAGCAAAGCCAATATGTTGTCTTCATCTTCATAAAATAAAAAACAAAATTATAAAATGATAATACCTATTAGATGCATTAGTTGTGGGAAACCAATAGGACATTTATGGGACGATTTTAAAAAACGTACCCAGTCTGGACAAGATTCGAAAGAAGTAATGGATGAGTTAGGATTAAAAAGATATTGCTGCAGAGCAATCTTTTTAGGCCAAGTTGATACATTAGAATTAATCAACAAATTCAAAAAATTCTAGGAATTTTTTTCTCATTCAAAATTTACATTTATGAATATTCAAAAAGTTCTAAGAAGTTCTAGTCTTTAGACAAAATTCTATAGTTTTATAACTTATAATTTCTAGTTAGATCTATGAAAAATAAACTCTCAAGAGCGCAAACTGAAGCACAAATAAAAGAAATTTTTGCAAAGAATCCTACACCTAAAGAAATTAAAAAAGTCAAACGCCTGGCAATGAGTAAAAATATTAAACTTAAAGAATTACGCAAAAAGTTCTGTCAAAAATGTTTAGTAATGTTTGATGTAAATAATTCAGAGATAAAAATTAAGCAAGGACTTAAAAAAATTAAATGCAAAAAATGCGCACATATTAGTAGATATAAATTAAAATGAAAAAGTTTCCAAAATTAAAAAGTAAAATTATCTTAGCACCAATGCATGATACGACTAACCTTGCGTTTAGATTAATGTGCAAAGAATATGGTGCAGCACTTGTCAGCACAGAATTATTGTCTGCAAATGCTATTGCAAAAAATAACAAGGCAGTATTACGTCTGGCTGTTACAGACAAATCTGAAAAGCCAAACGTTATTCAATTATTTAGCCAAAATACAAGCATGCTTGTGAAAGCTGCAAAACGTTTAGAAAAAGATTTTGATATAATTGATTTTAATATAGGGTGCCCAAGCGAGAGAATAATGCAGCAAGGAAGTGGAGGAGCATTACTTAGACGAAAAAATAAAATAAAAGAAATAGTTAAAAAAGTTTCAAGCGCAATAAAAATACCTTTTACAGTTAAAATGCGTGTTGGGTTTGACAGAGATAATTCGCTTGAAATAGCCAAAATTTGTGAAGAACAAGGGGCTAGTGCAATAACAATTCATGCACGAACAGTTTTACAAGGATATTCCGGACACTCTGATTGGGAGATTATTAAAAAAATAAAACAAAATCTGAAAATACCAGTGATTGGTAATGGTGATATCTGGAACGGTGCTGACGCCAAAAAGATGTTAGAAGAGACTGGTTGCGATTATGTAATGGTAGGCCGGGCTGCTATTGGAAACCCGTTCATATTTAAAGCAATAAACCATTTTTTAGAAACTGGTGAAGTAATAACGCAAAATAAAGATGAACGTATTAGTGACTATTTTGAGTACATAAAATTAGCAAAAAAGTTTAAGATTTTTAATTTATTTGACGCCAAGACAAAAGCGCAAGAATTTACAAAAGGTTTTGAGGGCTCAAGCAAGTTTAGAAAAGAATTAAACACTGCTAAAAGTTTTGGTGTTATTAAGAAACTGCTTCAAGAGTTTTAAATTTTTCAGGAAAACTTATAGGACTAAATTCTGAACCTTTATATGGACAAAAATCAAAATCTAAATGATTATCAGAATGTTCAATACAACAGCATCCGTATTCTCCATTTATACCTTCTTTATCATAATCTCCATGATGATCTATTGGCATGCCACATAAATAGTCTTGCCTATAATTTTTATGACGCCTATCACAAGGTAAGACCTGTTCTACTTCATGCTCTAAATCAATTTTAAAAGGCTTATGTTTTTGTTTTTCCTCTATAGACAACTCATTATGATTTGTCCAGTATCCTGGATCTTCACGCAATTTTAAGATAGCATCAGTAGAAGATGCTCCTTCAACAAGCCAATAACTAAATTGTTCACCTTGTATACTTCCTTCTAAACATGCCCTAAAACTTATTTTCAATATCGGAACCTTGTAAATATTGCTGCTAACCAAAGTATCACTTGTGTCCATAGAAAAGCAATGACGTTAGAACTTATAACCATTTATATGAATTAACATAGCTTTTAATAATAATACTTATAATTTTAAATAGTCTGAAAACCTTGAAAAAATATGAAAGAGAAAAAGAGTGAAAAAGAAGAAATTGTAATCCGACTCAAGAATATTTCCAAGATTTATGAAATGGGGGATGAAGTTAAAGTTAGGGCAGTAGATGGTTTAAGTATGACCATAAAAAGAGGAGAATTTATTGCAATAATGGGGCCATCAGGAAGTGGGAAGTCTACTTGTATGAATATGGTAGGAAGCCTAGACATACCAACATACGGGACAATTTATTTAGATGAAGAAGATATATCACAATTTGCAGAATCAGAGCTTGCACAGATGCGAGGGAAAAAAATAGGATTTATTTTTCAAAGTTTTAATTTGGTCCCAAACCTAACAACAAAAGGAAATGTTATGCTTCCAATGATATTTCAAGGTAGAAGTAGAGAAGAACGAGAAGCAAAAGCTGAGGAATTATTAACAAAAGTTGATTTAGGGGACAGAATGGACCATTACCCAAACCAACTCTCTGGCGGACAGCGTCAACGTGTAGCTATTGCAAGGTCTTTAGCTAATGACCCTGAAGTAATATTAGCAGATGAGCCTACTGGAAATTTGGACACAAATACTGGAAAAATGGTTTTAGAATTTTTAGACAAATTAAATAGTGAAGGCAAAACAGTAATCATGGTAACACATGATGCAGAATTAGCTAGAAAACATGCTGATGTTGTTTACTGGCTACGTGATGGTAAATTAGAAAAAGTTACACACAGGAAACAAAAAAGAAAAGAACAAAATAAAAAAAGAGGTAAGTAAATGGTAAGAGATTACTTTATCCTAGCTTTTTCAAATCTACGACATAAAGGCTTAAGGTCTTGGCTCACAATTTTAGGAATATTTATTGGAATAACCTCTGTTGTTGCATTAATCTCCTTGGGGAATGGATTAAAAACAGCAGTTAACTCTCAGTTTGGGATCGGTTCTACTGAAGTAATCACGGTTCAAGGAGGAGGTTTGAATAGTTTTGGGCCTCCGGGAAGTGGTACTGTTAAGCCCCTAACAATAGAAGATGTTGACGCCATAGAAGGTCTAAGCGTTGTCAGACGAGCAATTCGACGAAACCTTCCCCCTGGCAAGTTGGAATTTAATGATAAAGTTGTCTTTGGAATGACGACAAATATTTTAGATGGTGAGGACAGAGAGTTTATACATGAACAAATTG
>JAAOYK010000048.1 GCA_018221305.1 Candidatus Pacearchaeota archaeon | reverse complement strand
GTTTATCTGCTTCTTTAGGATAAGAACCTTTTTTATAATGATACAATTTATTTTTTTTAATCCCATCAACTATTTTCCAGGATTCTTCTATCTCATCTGTCCTTACAAAAGTAGATTGATCGCCTTTGATGATATCCAAGAATAAATTTTCATAAGCTTCAGGCGTCTCAGGGCCAAATTTACATTTATGGCAAAAATTCATTTCTATTGGTTCAATGTTTTCTTTGCCTGGAGATTTTGCATTGATATTTATATGAAATCCTTCTCTTGGCTGAACCTCAATTAATAGGTGATTAGGTCCAAAATCACATATATCCTCAAAAAGTAAGCACTTGGCCTTCTTGAATTGAATTAGCACAGTAACTAAATTTCTCTTCATATTTTTTCCGGTTAAAAAATAAAATGGGGCATTTTTCCATCTTTTGTTATCAACAAAAAACTTAATTGCAGCAAAAGTCTCGGTTTTAGAATTTTTACCAACTCCTCCAACTTTCTTATAGCCCTTGTATTGTCCCTGAACAACGTTTTTTCCCTTTATCTTTTCGACTTTTTTTAGAACCTTTATCTTTTCATTCCTGATATCATTGCTTAAGAGTTTTTTTGGTTCTTCCATAGCAATCAGTGAAAATATTTGAAGCATATGATTTTGAACAACATCCTTAATGGCTCCGTATTTGTCATAAAAATTACCCCTGCCTTCTACACCAAAATTCTCACTCAGTGTTATTTGTACATGGTCTATAAACTTATTATTCCATTGTGGTTTAAGCAGTGAATTTGTAAACCGTAAGACAGAAATATTCTGAACAAGCTCTTTGCCTAGGAAATGGTCTATTCTGAAGATTTCTTTCTCTCTAAATACTTTCTTAATATTTCTATTAATTTCTTTAGCAGATTTTAAATCTTCACCAAATGGTTTCTCAAAAGCAATCCTCTTGTAACCTTTCTTTTTTAACAATCCGCTATTTTTAATTGATTTAACCGCATCATTAAATAATAATGGAGAGATCGCAAGATAAAAAATCATATTTCCCTTAAGATTATTGCCTTGGACTATATTTATTACTTTATTACCTAGATCTTTACTATTGCCTTTTTGTAAGTCAAACTCAATATATTGTAAATTTTTAAGGAATCCTTTTAATTTTTCTTTATTTAAATTTTTTACATTTGAGTCTAAATCTAATAATCTAATATATTCCGCCTTTGATATAATTCTTCTTGAAACACAGATAATTGGTAATGAATGCCCTTTGACATATAAATTGTATAAAGCAGGAATAAGCTTTTTCTTTGCCAAATCTCCTGTTGCCCCAAATAAAATAAAAATATTATCTTCCATTTTCCCCTCCTTTTATCAAATCTATAACCATAGCAGCAGTCCAGGAAAAATTATCAGTTCCCAATCCTTCTCCCGTAAGAGGATTATAGTATTCATAAAAGCCATGCTCAGAAACTAATTCAAGAACTGCTTTCCTGAGAGTTTCAGCTTCTTCATCAAAGTTATAATTAATCAATCCCTTGTATAGCATCCAGTTGATATTAATCCATATTGGTCCACGCCAGTAATTCAAAGGATTAAACTCTGCTTCATCAACTGACATTGAAGTCACTACAGGATGTTTATGTGTGCAGTTCTCTTTACAAAAATGAGAATGCTTCATATAAGAAAAAATACCTTCAGCTTCATCTCTGCTAAGTAATCCTGTATAAATTGGAATCAAGGAGGCAACAGTCCTTTTGATTACATTTTTTTTTATTATTACGTCATAATCATATGCTAACCTATATTCCTCATCTCCTGCGCAAAAATATTGAAAATAATTATCTTTTGTCTTATTTATCCACCCATCAATCTCTTCATGGTTCTCCCCTATCAATTCTGCAATTTCAATTAAAGATTTATTAGCAACATAAAGAATTGAGCTAAAAACTATATCCTTTAGTTTAAATGGAATTAAGGGATATATCTTCTTAATATTGTAATTATGTTTTTTCATAATTTCAATTAAATAAACATATTTGTCATACGATTCCTTGGTTGGCCTTTGCTCTGAACTAACTTTCTTGTTGTCAACTCTTCTATACCCTGGTAAATCCATTACCTTAACCCTTTTTAAAGCATTATCCCATCTAACTGAATTGTCAAAACCAGATTCCCATGGATGAAATACTGTCACTAAACCAGAATTTTCAGGGTCTCTTTCTGTAAGTAAATATTTATGGAATGCTTTAATTCTTGGATATAAGTCCTTAAGGAAACTCAGGGCTTTACCTTTGTTTTTTGCATTTTTATAAATATATAGTGCAGCAATTGCATGTACAGGTGGTTGAGTTATTCCTGAGGTTTTTATCTTAGGGCTGTCTTTTGACAAATTAGTTTGCCAAAATTCAGGATTTGGAAAATAACTTCCATTCGACCTGAATATTATATGCGGCAACATTCCGTTCTTCCATTGGCCTTCGAACAAAGATAAAATCTCTTTTTGAGCCCTACCCTGGTTAAAATGTGAATATCCAATTGCAATAAATCCGGAATCCCAGTTCCATTGGTGAGGATAAAGGTATGGGGAAGGAACAGTATTTGAACCTCTCCAATTCTTTTCTAATATAGATTTAGCTTCAGTAAATAACCTTTCATCATCTACTTTCATAATCTTTACCTCAATTTTGGTTTTACAATTTTATCTTAGATCTTCAAAGCTTCCTTTATTTTTGCTTCATCAAAGCCGACAATTATAGTTCCATCTATGTCTATTACTGGAACGCCCATCTGTCCTGATTTTTCAACCATCTCCTTTGATGCTTCTTGGTTCTCTGCAACATTGATATCCTCAAATTCAATCTTTTTTTCTTTAAGGAAATCCTTTGTTTTTATACACCAGGGACAGGTTGGTGTTGAATACACTTTTACTTTTGCCATTTTAATTACCTCCAATTATTTATTAGTATCTTATCCAAAGATCCTAAATACAAATATCAAATAATAAAGTGATATTATCAACATCAATATACCTGAAATCCTGTTAATCCATGATTTGTATTTAGATAAAAAGTTAATTATGGCTTTGCTGTAACTTGCAGATATTATTGAAAAAACCAGTAATGGAAATGCCATCCCTATTCCGAAAAAAATAAAATTTAAAAGATTAGTTAAAAAATCTACTGTTGAGGTGCTTAAGGCAAACAATACAACTAGTGAAGCAGGATTACAGGGTAAGACTATTGCTCCAAAGAAAAATCCAAAAATAAATGAGCTAAGTAAAGGATTTTTCGTTACAGGAGCATGTATTTTTGGAAAGAATTTTCCAATGTCAAAGTTAAATATTAATAATAAGCTAATAATTCCTAAAATTCCGAAAGCAATCGGTGATATGATCCCTATCGCATTTGTTAAGGATTCCTGCAAAAGACTTGTAAATATCAATCCAAATAAAAACATTGACGATATAACACCAACTGTTACTGTCAACCCAATAATAATAAAACTTTTCCTGGATTCATTACCGGTTAATTGATTTGAAAGATAAGCCAAAAAGCCAGGATATAGGGGTAATACACAAACTGCTGCAAGTGGAGCAAATAATCCTGCCAAGAATGAAATCCAAAAATTAGTGAAAATATTTATCATTTTAACATCCCTTCACAATCTCCGATAATAAATCACTGTCAGATTTTACTCCTCTTTGTAGAAGTCTTGCAGATTGGTCTTCACAAACTAAAATTACCGGAGCCTGAGGTGCCTGCACAATACCAGTTCCAAACTGATCAATTAATGATTTTGTCAACTCTACTGGAGACACAACATAAAGCCAATCATATCCATGCCTGTTTACATGTTCAATTACTTTCTGTTCACCCTCATTAGGGTCAGTATCTAATGAAACTGAAACAACATCATCACCAACCTGCTCATGTAATTTTTTAACTTCATCCTGTTGTTTTTTACATGTTGGGCACCATACAGCAAAACTTTCCAATAAAATTGGTTTTCCCTTGAAATCAGAAATTTTAAAAGTTTCACCAGTCTTAACATCCCTTAATTCAATATCCTTCCAGTCAGTATCTACATCCCCTGCATTATCCACATTCTTTGGATCAGCAGCAGCTATTCCCGAATTGCCATCAGGAATAATATTTTTCGAACATCCAATAAAAAATAATAAAACTAATACTCCAATTGTAAGCATCATTTTTTTCATATAATCACCCTATCAATTTTCAATTAAATCCATATGCTAAATATTAAGCCAACCAAGCTCAATCCAACATGCAATAATGCAAATACAGTTGCCAAAAGTAATGTAATTTCATGATGTTTAGTGAAAAATTTTGAAAATGGTCCAAGTCTATTCACCCAATGCTTATTACAGGACGGCAAATGCACTAATATAAATAAGCCTGCAATTAGGCCCGCCCAAAAACCAATACTATGACTTAAAATTTCCATTATTTCACCCCTCTATAAGATTTTTATGCGAATGCATTTATTATAGCTACTATAACTACAATTACTAACAATCCTAGCATCATCTTCTCATGCATACACATCCCGGGTTTTTCTTTGCATCCTTTCATAGGACATACATGTGCCATATTATTCACCTCCGTGAATTCAATCTATATAAATGTATAAATTGATGGAATTAAAAGTATCACTCCCAATACCAATACAATGCCTTTAAATGGCAGTTGTGTTGACTGCAATCCAAAAAATAATGCAAGCAACAAAGCACTTGTGATTCCCAACACCTGCCTGATATAACTTAATTTATAATTTTTTAACCATGCGATATAGCAATGAATAACATAATCAATCAATAATATTGTTGATATAATGAAGATTAAATAGCTGAAGCTTATCAAATTCAACCAAAAAATTGATCCTAGAGATATGAATATTAATAACATTCCAAAGAATGCTCTACTGATATTCTTCTCACTAAGTCCAGTTATGGTTTCTTTTTTCAGTATTAAATGGTTCATTTTTTAATTTTTTGTATTGATATTACTGAGCCATCAACATCTTATCAATCTTTTTGTCCATTTTTCTCATTTCTTTTTTTGTCATATCTTCCATCATTTTTCCATGAATTTCTTTTCCATGAGCCCATAATTTTTCCTTAACTTCTTCATTTGTTTCTCCTTCTGCAGTAAACAGGCATGTTGGGCCTAAGTCACTGCATTTTATGCTTTTCATTTGGTTCACCTCCAATTGATTTTTTTTTAAATTTTCAGTTATAAATCAATTTAAAATATTCTACATCATTTTTCGAGCAACCTCAGCAAGCCTTTTTCCTTGGACCTTTGCAATCTCCAGATCGTTTTTGGTTGGATCAATATTTGCATTTGGGCTAGACACAGATGAAGCTCCATATGGGCCTCCACCACCAAGTTCCATAGACATAAGTCTTTGCTCAGAATACGGAACACCAATGATTATCATTCCATGATGTATCAGAGGGGCCCATGATGTAAATATTGTAGTTTCATGCCCACCATGCTGGGTACTAACGCTTGTAAAAACTGTTGCGACCTTATTAATTAATGCTCCTTTCATCCACAATCCTCCAGTCTGGTCAATGAATTGTTTTAATTGAGCACTTACATTACCGAACCTTGTTGGAGTTCCAAATGCAATACCATCTGCCCATACAAGATCATCATTCGATGCAATTGGAATATCCTTAAGATCTTCTTTAGTTTTTTTCATGACATCATTGAATTTATCTTCAGGGATCAATTCCTGAACTTGCCTTAATCTGATCTTTGCATTGGCATTTTTTGCTCCTTCAGCCAGAGCTTTTGCTAATTTTGCAGTATTTCCATTCATAGAATAAAACACTATCAGTATTTTTGGTTTTTCCATGATTATTCACCTCCATAGGTTTTGTATAAAAATGGATTTTAACACCAAAGGTATAAGAAATAACTGCTTAATGATTTCTGTAGTATTACACCCAACCCCCATGGTGTTCCAATTAAAGATATATATAAAATTTTTCATTTTCTATCCATCTTTTTCCCGCAACAAATAAGCTTAGTAAAACCAACCCCACAGCAATCCATAAAAACTTCTGTACCACAATCATAACAAACATATTTTGGTTTTTTTCTTACCTTTTTAGTTGATTTTTTTGTTGTTTTTTTCTTTACTTTATTAGCCATTTTGATCACCTCACTCAATTTTTCTGATAATTAAATTTTTCCAACCAGATCAATTCCAGGCTTTAGAGTATTTTCTCCTGGCTTCCAGTTCATTGGACATACCTGACCTTTATGCTCTTCAACAAACTTTGCAGCTTGAATTTTCCTTAGTAATTCATACACACTCCTCCCAATATCATTATTGTGAAATTCAAATGCCTTGATAATACCCTCAGGATCAATAACATATGTTGCTCTAAGAGACAACCCTTCATTTTCAATTAAGGTATTATATAATCTACAAACTCTGCCAGTAGGATCTGCAAGCATTGGATATTTGATTTGTTTTATTGTTTCGGAATTATCGTGCCATGCTTTATGAACAAAAGCAGTATCAGTACTTACACTTATCACTTCGGCCCCTAGTTCCTTAAATTTCCCATAATTCAATGATAATTCACCCAATTCTGTTGGGCATACAAATGTAAAGTCAGCAGGATAGAAAAACAAAACAACCCATTTGCCCTTATAGTCACTCAATTTAATTTTTTTAATTTCTCCATCAATAAATGCATCCTCGGTAAAATTTGGTGCTTTATCATTTATACATACCATTTCGTAATCCTCCTTGTCATATTTAAAAAATAAAAAAATTTAATTTCATAAAATTTTAACAACATCCATCGCCGCCCATTACAATCACCTCCAAACTCTTTTCAATGAAAAAGATGAGCAGTTGATAGGAGAGGGGTGCAGAACCTATCAGCTACTCATCTCATTTTTTAAAAGTTCATGTTGAATTTGGTCAACAATATTTGAATCTTGGAATAAACTATCAAACTCACTCTCAATGGTTTCAATTTCAAAGCATTTTCCTTTTTGACAAATAATTTCTTGTTTCATTTTAGGCACGCTCCAATTTTTTATTAAGATCATTTACTAATCCATTAACATCAATCCCATGTCCTGAACAACCTTGGTCAAGTGTTTCCCATGTCGCAACGTGGCACCCTACACAATGTAAACCATGCTCAAGCATTATCTCAACAGAAGTAGGATATTTTTTAATCAATTCTCCAATCAACATATCTTTCGTTATATTGTCCTTTTTACTTGCCATTTTAATCACATATTCAATTTATTAAATAAGTGCCCTTAATAATATATAAATATGATTCAATTAGGATATAATAATATGTTACAGAAAACCTTTATTTTATAGGAAAAATATATAAATATGAACCTATTTCTTAATAAAATATAGTAAAATGACAGAAAAAAATTTCACGAAGATAGACGAATTTAAGAAAAAAATCCAATTTAATGAAAAGCTTGGATTAGATGATAGAGATAACATCATCTTATCATTAGTCCAAAAAGATCCTAAAGTCTCTCAGGATGAGATCGCAAGAAAAATTAAATTATCCCAGCCATCAGTAGGTGCCAGAATAAAAAAACTTCAGCAAAAAGGCATTCTTCACACTATTAATGGGGTAAATTTCAGAATAGTAGACTTAAGCCTTGCAAAAGTAGATGTTAGTTCAACTGATACAGCTGCAATAATCAAAGAATTCAAAGATTGCCCATTTTTTATCAATGCTTTAATAACTTCTGGAAAATATAATCTATGTTTGCTCTTTATGGCCACAGACCTTAAAAGGCTTGAGGGAATTGTGAACCATCATCTAAGGGGAAACCCTAAAGTTAAAGAAGTCCAGATGAATATTGTAATCTCAACAGCAAAAGATATGGTTTTACCCCTGAATATTGATTATGATAATAACAGGCAACTATCTTGTGATCAAAAATGTGGAGAAAATATGTAGAAAAAAATTAACAACACTTCTCACAATCTTCCTCAAAACACAAACATTCAGGCTCGTAATATTCTTTTCCATGTTTGCAGGAAGGGCATTCTTTTGGTGGTTCCTCTCCTTTAAAGATATAGCCGCATTTGCCGCATTTCCATTTTATTGGTTTATCCCTTTTAAAAACAGTGCCATTTTCAACCATATCTAATAATTTTTTATATCTTTCTTCATGATGTTTTTCTACTTTTCCGATCTGCATAAAAAGGTTAGCCGCATCAATATTTCCTTCTTCTTGAGCCTCTTTCTGCATCTTAGGATACATCTCTTCAGTTTCAAAATGCTCACCTTCAATCGCAGCTTTAAGATTCTCTTTGGTATTTCCTAGTTGTTTCAGAAGATTAAATTCGTCTTTTGCATGCTGCATCTCATTTAAGGCAGTCTCTTCAAATATATTTGCTATGTACAGGTATCCTTCTTTTCGTGCTACTTTAGCATAATAGTCATATTTATTTCTAGCCTGGCTTTCACCAGCAAATGCAGCTTTTAAGTTTTCCTCAGTTTTTGCCATTTTTATCACCTTCCTGTCAATATAATAATAATTAGAAAAAAATATTATCCGTTATTATTCATTCTCAACTCTTGGAGCAAGAATAAAGCTCAACATCAGCTTGTCTATTTTCTTATATTCTAACTTAAGAGGATAATCTTTATTAAAGTTAATGCTGACCTCATCTGAAAGCTTCGAAGCACCCATCATCTTCTTCAGATATTCAATGCTGTACTTTGATTTTATTTTTTCATCACCTTCTACCTTTATCTTAGTGTTATCTCCTGCTTTGACTTCAATATTTGCCTGAGACAAATCACCCTCAGCATTAATTGAAAATTTATCTTTATCTGCCATAAAAGTTACTGATTCAGCAACAATATCCACATCTTCAATCGATTCAGACAAAATAGTCGAAGAAGTTGTAATTGTAACTGGAAACTTGAGATCAGGGATTTTTTGCTCTTTTTCCTCTAATTCAATTATTGGCAGATTAAAAGTCCTTTTAGTATTGCCCTTTAATTCGACTTTAAGCTTATTTTCAGGGCCTAATTCCAGTGTAAGCATATCATTAGGGCTTGCTCTTCTTAGTATCTGCTTTAAGTTACTCAGGTTAATAGCAATCTCAACAGGATCCTTAACATCATATTCTGTAAAAGCACTGCCCAACAGCTTAAAAATCACCATTGCAACATTAGCTGGATCCATTGCAACTAATTCCATTGCTTCAGGTGTTACCTTAAACCTTGCTTCATTAACTAAATCAGAAATAATCGATATACTATCTTTTAAGTATTTAGGTTCTGCTAAAGTAAGTCTCATTTTTTACCCCCAGCAGAAGTAAATATATCTTATTTATATTATTTGTGGTTTTAGGCTTATTGAAATCCTTGCTATATATAAACATTGAGTACCTATAATTATCGTAGGACCATAAGCTTTTACTATATTTCCTGTTAAACATCTTGAGCTAAGAATTAGTTAAGTTCAAAAAAAGTCTTTTACATCAGGCTGTGAGATCAATTATGAAGGGATATTGAGAGCCCCTTACATTTCAAAATATTTATATATTACCCACATCAAGTATGTTATATGGAAAAAGCAAAAATTCAAAATATTTTGATCGGAGCGGTTTTTATAATTGCTGGTATTATTTTTATATTAACTGGAGAAATAAGGCCATATTCCTATTTTATCTGGAATATTTCTGATGAGGGAACAGTGATTTTGATAGGCTTATTTCTTGTAATTGCCGGTGCTTTTTTATTACTGTATCAAATTAAAAAAATTAAAATATTTTATATTGTTTTATTCATTATATTTCTTTCTGCAGGGATATTTTGGTACGCTAATATAAAATTTTGTAAGGAACGCCCTCATGAGTTAAATATAGGCCAAGTCGAGATGTCTTCAGGTGTTGAAAATAGCTTGCAATTTGTTTTGCCGGATAAAGAAATTTACGCTTTTTCAATTCGAATTTCATCTCTGTATGAAAAAGAAGTTTTTGATACCCAATATATAGGGGATTTAGAAATCTGTCTTTTGGCAACAGATGATTTTAAAAATTATTATGAAAAATGTTACAATAAAGAAAATATTCAATATGCTAATTGGCATGATCCAAGCAACTCAATAGCCCTATTTATTGGGGGAAGTGCCTTCCAAAACTTTCACAAAGGCAAGAATGTTAGGCTAAATATTAAAATTAAACAAGAAGATATAGAAATGAATGATGAAGCAACGCTTTATGCCCACTATTTAATTTGCAGATAGAATATTGTTAAAGGATTTTAATATATCCGTTATAGACTTAGTTTCTGCCCATCCTTCATTATATGAACCTTGTCAATTTTATAGCCTTCTTCAAAAGCTAAATCAGCTAAAGCTCTCTCCATTTCCTTATTACCATGGGCCGGTATTATATGTACTGGTTTTACTAATTTTATCAGATCCCTTAAATCTTCCCTTGCAGCATGGCCGGATTGATGGATATCATTAAAAATCCTGACACCAAAGCCCCTTAATGAATCCTCTAAATCTCTTCTGTTTCTTATATTAGTGTCAGTTGGAATCGTTTTACATGAAAATATGATATGATCATTACTGCAGAAATTAAATTTATATTCATTCCCTGCCATTTTCGACAACACAGCTTTAGGCTCACCTTGATGCCCAGTTACAACAAGCAAATATTTTTCTCTGTCATTTTCTACTTTCTTTAATATTTTTTCAATCTGGCTACCGAACCTAAATAACTGGACATCTTTTGTAAAATTAATAATTCCAATTTTCTCGCCAGCTTTAACATATTTGGATAAAGACCTGCCTAAAAACAAAATCTGCCTGTTGATTTTCTTTCCAAACTCAATTATTGATTTTAGCCTGGCTAGATGGGATGAAAATGTTGTGACAACAATAACACCATTTTTTGCCGGAATACTCAAAACATCATTTAACATCTGCTTCGCTACACTTTCAGAAGGTGTCTTTTTATTATCCGGAGCATAAGTCGAATCAACAATCAAGGCTAATACGCCTTTATTACCTAGTTCTTCAAGTCTTTTAAAATTTGGTTTTTTCCCTAAAACCGGAAACAAGTCAAATTTGAAGTCATTCGCATACAATATGATCCCTTTCTTTGTGCGAATAGCCACCATTACTGTTTGAGGCGTGGAGTGAGTCGTATGAACAAACTCTATTTGTATATTTTCAGAAATTTTTAATGAAGAATTTGAACTTAAGGTCTTAATCTCATTATTTATCTTTATCTTTTCATCCTTTAATATGGTATTGAGGACTTCTGTTGTATATGGGGTTCCAATAATAGGTGCCTTAAATTTATTTGCTAGAAAAGGGATTGCACCAAGATGGTCAAGGTGAGCATGTGTGGGAATTATTGCTTTAACACATTTTTTTATATCTTCGATAACTGATATATCGGGAACAGCACCTACCTTCATTAATTCAGCTGGCCTTATTGCAAACAGCTCTTCATCATCTGTATATTTGATATAATTCTCAAGATCAATACCCATGTCAAGCATTACTGCTTCATCACCTTCTTTAATAATTGTGCAATTCTTGCCAATCTTGTCATAACCGCCAACAGCGTAAATCTCTACCATTTTCTTAAAAATAGGTCATTAGTTTATAAATTTTTACTTAAATAGGAGCCGTAGAAATCCTAGAAAAGTTTAAATCCCTCAAAGAGCCGTAAGGCTCTAAGAGGGGTGGTTGGAG
>JAAOYK010000047.1 GCA_018221305.1 Candidatus Pacearchaeota archaeon | reverse complement strand
TATATCCCACTGTGCCTGAGTGTATAAATATATGTTCTCCTTCATTATCTGGAATAAATTCTCCATGTTTTGTGCCGAGCATTTTTCCTGCAACTTTTCCCTTACCAACATAAATACCTGTATGGCCATACCTTGGACTGTTACAGCTTTCTGAAGCAAAAATATCTCCAGGTTGCAATATATCAGGGTTTGTTTCAAGATTTATCATCTTTGGATCTTCACAAATAGTTTTTGCAGCACTTTCTTTTGTTGTTGGTTGTGAATTCTCACCAAGTGTATAATAAAAAACTGACTGGACAAATGTAGCACAAGTTGTTCCATCATTTGCTGCTTGTGATGGAGTTACTAGTTTAATTGTGCTTCCTTCAGCCAAATACGGTGTTCCTACATATTGGTCTGCGTATGAAACTATAAAACCGCATTTTCCAGAGGCTGCTAACGAAGAAGTAACATCTTCCCTTAATTTCCCAAATTCAATGTTGTCTTTTGCTATACCAATTATGTTAAGTTTTTCATCTTGCTTTAAATTGATATCAAATCGGATATTTCTTGCTTGATAATAGGGATAATTCCTTAAATATCTGTTTAGATTATTGATAAAGACGGATTTAAAATCTTCTTGTATTGTATTTTTGTCAGGATAACATTCCTTTAAATTATTAGTTTCATCATAAGTGGTAAATAAAGGGTATCCTAAATAGTCTCCACAATCTGAATTTCCATAGCTTTCTTTATTGCTTAGATCATAAATTGCGTCATTAGCAGCATATTTTGCTGATTGGTCTATATAAAAAAGTGTATTTTCTGAATTTTGTAATTCTTTTATCAAATAAAACTGAAACTGGCCTAGGAATTTATTTGGAAGTTCAACTGTGGTTGTAGAATAATTGTAAAAAAAAACTCCTAAGCCTATTAGAAAGGCTAAGATCAAAACATACCATTGTATTGCTAGTCCTGCTTTTTTATTCATTTTTATTGGAAAAGTGTTAATTCAAAACTAACCTCTAAGTAAGGCACATTATCATTTTTTGTAGGGATTCTTGCTACAGCAGTTGAATATTGAGGTGCATTATACCCTGCCCAATAGTCGTCAGGTCCAGTGTAAGTTGCATAACCTCTTTTACCTTCTTTGAATATTGTTCTTTCAGATGGTGTAATAATTATTAATCTCCAAGGTGTATTTTCAGGATTGTAAATATTATCAAAATGATCTTTAACAGATTTTCTTAACAGATCATTATCTTCCTCTAAATAGGATTGAATGATAAGATCGGCCATATTATCTCCTAAATCTGATTTTGCAGGTGATTTTAGAAAATGTAACAATGCATCATTGGCTTTCAGGCTTTCAATTTGGTTTTCAACTTCAAAAGTGACTTGTTTATCACCCATGAAGTCTATAAATTTAAAAAATAATACAACAAAAACTGCTATAAACATAAAGATGAGTAATCCTGTCAAATCCTCTATTGCTAGTCCTGCTTTTTTATGCATTTTGAATTTCTATTGATAATTTTGTTTTGTAAACTTGATTATTGTACCTTACAAAAATTTCTTTTGATGTTCTTTCCATTAGATAGCTATCCCTCCAGTTCGTTGTTTGAATCCTTTTTTCACCCTGACCTGGAATTGAAAAAGACAACCTAAATGCTTGGATGTTAACATCATCTGTTTTGTAGCACGTTTTAATCTGATCTTCTGTAAATTTATTATAATCCAATAATTTTTGATATACTCTTCCAGAGGTTTCATCTTTATAGGCAAAACAATCTGGAGAATTCCAAAATCTCTGAGAAATAATGTGGGTTTCAACGCCTTCTGGGATTATTGCAATCTTGACTGCAAAGGGTGCTATCACCCATATAAAGAATATTGCTGTGAATGCCAAGATTATGGCAAATATCATCCAGAAAGGGAACGTATCCATACTCCAATTTTCAGTACCTCTTTTTGATTTCATCTTAAGCTTGATATTTTTATATTATTGTCAGTTTTGGTGATTAACAATCCTTCAGGTGCTTTGACTTCTGATTCAATAACTTTGATATTTGACATTACAAATTTATATTCTCCCCTTGTTGGGTCTATTCTCCCGATATTTGAGTCAGAGACTGTAATCTTATTAGGGTGTGTTTTTATTGTATATTTTTTTAAGTCAGCAGGATACTTAACAGAAATATCACCGGGATAGGAAGATAAAGTATTAATGGTAAGGGCGATATCTTTTGCAATTGCTAATTTAGAATATGCTTCGCCATTACCATAAGTCTTACCAACTTGGATAAAAAAGAACACTATAAATGCTGCAATAATAACAACAAACAGAGCTTTAAACATTAATTGTCCTTTTTTTTTCATAATGGTTAATCTAAAGTTATTCATTTAAATTCTTTTTGGTAAGAATAATCATGGCCTTAAATTAATCCTATCTTTTTCATCGGGGTCTTGCATAGTTGCTTCAACTATAAATGCTATTTCAGAATCTGGGAATTTTTCTAAGAATTCTTTAAAGGTTGCACGAGCCATTCCTAGATTTATAGTTGAAAGTTTTGTTTTATAGATTAAACCCATATTAAACATAGCTTCTTCAACTTCTATGCCTTTTTCATATTTTTTAATGGTTTCTTCATATTTTTTAATTGCACTTCTGTATAATTCATCTTTATTAACTTCTTTGTAATTTGCAATTTTACCGTATTTTTCAATATTATCTGCAATTTCCTCAAATAATAATCCTTGTTCAAATTCTGAAATTATACATTTATCATCAAAATGGTCTTTTAAGTAGTTAACGCTTGGTGTATTTATTTTTTCATTATTAACAGTGCAGACACCTAGGAATAGTTTATTGCCAATTTTTCTTTTTTCAATTACTTTAATTGTTCTTTGATTGTTTTCCCTCGGGATTCCATTATAATCTGATTTTATTCCTCTACCAATTAAGAATCCTCCTTCCCAGTAATGGAGGTCGTAGTTGTTAATTGAAGGGTGTGTGCTTAAAGAAATGAGATTAGGATTTATAATGTCAAAATTTAATTTTTCACAATATAATTGTTCACAAGTTATTAATTGTGAATTTTCTTCTGTTCCAAATCCTTTTTTACATAAACACATACAAGATGTTTCTGTACATTCTGGGGTGTTTGGTTTTTTAAATTCGAAAAATAATATTTGTTTTTCTTTTCCTGATTTTATTAAAGGAGAAGATGTAAATTGGTATCCTGAACTATCTTTACTGAAACCAATTATTGCTTGCTCTTTTTTCTTAATTTTTAAGAAAACTGGTTTTTGAGTGTTATCTTGTAAATCATTGAGTTTGGTTACAAAAGCACTGAACATTTCTACATCACTTTCTCCATAAATTCCTGCACTTAACTTATTACATGCAGGGAATATTATTAAAATGAAAATTGCAACCACTATAGTTATTCTAACTAAAGCTTCTATCACTATGCCTTTTTTATTTCGAAACATTTTGTTGTTAAAAATTAAGCAATCAACCTTTTGTCTATCTCTTTACAACTGAGTTCTTGTTTAGCTAGAGTTTTAAGTCTTTCCTTGTATTTAATTTTGGCTTCTTCTGTGTCAATTTTAACAGGACAACCATTATTATCTATATCTCCTGGTGAACATATGCAATCATCAAAAGCGTTGGCAACGCCATCACCATCAGGATCTTCTGTGTTGGAAGTAAGATCTAATACTTCTTTTCCAGATTTGCCCAAAAGCTTAGTTGCTAAAGTGCCTAAAACCACGATTGCTATAACTGATAGGATAAGGACAACGACAATATTTTGGCCTTTTTTGTTATTCATCTTATCCCTCCTTTGGTGGCCCAAATAGATTAAATTTGGGTTGGGGATTTAATCCTTTTTCCCTTATATAATTAGGTACATTTTCAGAGCCAATATAAACCCAACCACCATTTTTATATTCCCAATCTTCCTTTACACCATAATATTCTCCTTTATAGACCATTCCTTTTTTATCGTGCATTTTATCTGGAAGTTTATTAAATACCTTGTTTTCAAAATCGTTTATTGATAGACCAAATTCCTTAAAAGCGTATGGAACTCGAGGATCGTTTCCTTGGTAAAAATAATTTTTTCCTTTTGGCAAGCCTTGATCAACAATTTTCCAATCTGATTTTTTCCCGTAATAAACTCCGGTATAGAAAAAATCAATATTATCAAGAGGAGAACTGCATTTTTCAAATTTATCTTTAATATCAGTAATGCAATCATTATCTAATGTATAATCTTTTGCATCGCAACTCTTGAATATATTTCCTACTTTATGGGTCAATATGAAACAGATATGTTCATCATCTAATTTAATCAAGTAATCTTGATCAAAAGAATATGAATCATCTAGGAACTTTATTTTATCACCTTCGATTATAAGATCAGATTCGACGGCTTTTCTTCCTGTATTTTGCTTTTCTTCTTTTAGGTATTCGTCATAAAAATTCTTTGCATCAAGAATACAAGGTTTTAATCCTGCAACAGTATCTGTGCTTAATCTAAATCCTCCTTGTTTTCCAGTCTTTTTGTAGATCCATCCAGAAAAGCCATTTTCATAATAAAGTTCTATACTGATATCATCTTCAGTTGATAGGCCATTATATTTCATAAGACATTGTCGGTTTTCTTGTTTTGCTTTTTCTAATTGATCAAAGAAATTAGTATAGCTACTTTCAATTTCGATTGGTATATTTTTTGTAATATCTGGTCTTTTTGGGTCTTCAACTAACCAACCTCCAAATGAGAGCGCAGTATTTGATAGTTTTCCCATTAGATTAGGATAAAGAATCATTAAAAGTACAACAATTGTAATTATGAATAAAATCCACATACTAGTTTGACTGGAAAATATATCTCCTTTTTTATTCATTTTAGATACTTTTTAGTTTGTTATATATTTAAATCTTTATATGTTTAGAAAAAAATGGTTAATAAACTTATCTAAAAATTAATTTATTTATCAAGCTCTTACTTGCTTGGATAATTGCCTTATCTATATCTGTAAATATAATAATCATAACAATAAAAAGGATTACTAAAAGAATTATTGCTCCTATACCCCAATCAGTACTTCTTACAGCTTCTTGACCTGATTTATTTTTAATTATCTTCATTTTATTTTTCTTCTCCTAATTGTACAGCGCACTTATTTTTTAATATTTCATATTCTGAAACTAAAAGGTAATTTATATCTGTAACCTCTCCAAGTTTTACTAGACTAAGAGTTATACCAGCACCAATTGCTGGTAATCCAACATAAGGTGTTAGAAATAAAGATATTGGAATTCCTCCTCCTAATGATCCAATAATTCCTGACCAACAAGCACCTTTACATTCTCTACCAGGGCTTAAAAAGGTAATTGAATAAATATCGTTTTCCTGAGGCTTAAACTCTAGGTCTTCAATAAATACGACTTTTCCATTAGCATCTGCTTGAAAATAATCTAAATAAGTCATATAATTATCAGGTTTTATGCAGCATTCCATTTTATGCCTTGCACAATTCCATTTGCTGAAAGGAACTGTATATGTATTGTCTTCTGCGCAGCTAGGTAGACAATTTCCACCTTTGTTTATACATTCATCTTTTGTTTCTTTTGCAACACAACAAAGTTCTTCCTCACCACATTTTGTGGAAGAAACATCTTTTGGGTAAAGAGGATTAGTACATTTTTTATTATAACAATAACCTCCTCCATTTCTAGCACATTTATTACTTCTATCTTCAGTATCATATGCTCCTATTAAGTATCTTTCCATATCTTTAATTGTGAAAGGTTCAATGTCTTTTTTTATTGAGAAAGTGTAACAAGAAAAACAAGGTTGTGTTCTTACTGTTTTTTTATTTAACATATCAATGTACTCGCCTTCTAACCACATATACCAACATCTTACCATTAAATCTCTGATTTCTTTCTTTGCACCTTCTGTTGATTGCTCATAATCCTCAGAAGGGACTTCTTTATGGATTGATTTACACATGTTTGGGCCTACTGGGAAATTTAATGGATTTTTTTCTTTTGCAGCAAACCTCATTTCATTAAAAAACCTGCATGTTGCTTCTTGCTGACCTTCATCTAACTCAGAAGCCCATAATTTAACAACACCTATTATAAGGCCCCCAGATAAAATAACTAAAGTTGCCATTATAAAGATTTTCCATGCTATAGCTTTTTTATTTTGGCTTAACAACATCAAACACCCATTTGAAAAGAAGTAATAAAAATAATAAGCCTGTTATAATAGAAACAGTCATTATGGTTACTGTCTTGTAATCTCCTTTTTTGAATTTAAAGAATTTATTATTGAACATTGTTTACACCGATTTATGAAGATTGTTTAAAGTTAAGTTAAGACTTCGACACAACAATATTTATCTCCGTCTGGAGGGCATTCTTTTGTATTTTTTATCTCTGCGTAATTATCGCCACAAGGATCTTCGCTACATTTCCCCCCTCTTAACCAGCAACTTTCTAAGTTTTCTGCTGTTTTTCCTATTCTGCCTGTAAAGATTGCAATTAAAACAATGAGAACTATTAAAGATATAGCTGCTATTATGATGAAATTAATGGATAAACCCTGAGATTTTTTATTTTCCTTTTTAAACATTTCAAGATAACTTTGATTTTACATATATTTAAATATTTGGATTAAAGCCTGAAGAAATGATTAGTTAGCTAAACAGCAACATGCTTTTGTTTTTTCTTTATCATAAAAAACTCCAGGTATTCTTTTTCTGGTTTTTTCTCCACATTCACTATCACTATACCCAGCAAAAGCTTCATCCAAACCTATTGCTTTACAGGCTTGTTCACATGCTGCTGCTGCTTCTACACCTTCACTAAATAATCCGAATCTTCCGGTGAAGACAGCTATTAGGACTACTAGGACTATTAGAGCAATTGCAGCTATAATGATCACATTAATAGAAATTCCTTGTGCTTTTTTATTCATTTTTTACTATTTACAATAACATTCTTTTTCGGATTGATCTTTGAAACCGGGCAAGAGGCTGCCTGATGCGTCTTCTTTCATATCTAAAGCTGCACAAGCTTCATTGCAAGTAGTTGCTTTATTTAATCCCTCGCTGAATATCCCGAATCTTCCTGTGAAGACTGCTATAAGAACAACTAAGACTATTAGGGCGATTGCTGCAATAATTATTACATTGATCGATATTCCTTGTGATTTTTTATTATGAAATATTTTATAGCTAGGTTTATTTTTATCCATTTTTTGCTTTACAATAACATTCATCACCAGATTGATCTTTAAATCCTGGTAGTTTATCTCCATCAGCTGATGAGCCTTTTTCCATACCTAATGCTGCACAGGCTTCATTGCAAGTGGTTGCTTCCCTTACACCTGTGGAGAATAATCCGAATCTTCCTGTGAAGACTGCAACTAATACAACTAATATGATTAAGGCTATGGCAGCAATAATGATTATATTAACAGAAATTCCCTGGGCTTTTGGATTATTTAATAATTTATGGCTTGGCTTTGTTTTTGCCATATAAGCACCTCTTTATTTTGATTATAATACCTATAGGTTATTTTTATATTAAGTAATATATAAATATTTTTGTTTTAGATTGGATTTTATGTATTTTTGGTGATTTGTCCTTAACCGCAGATATCTAATCTTGTGAATAATGTCGTGTATGAGGGTATTGGGAATATTTCAGTTTTTTGGTCATTTGGACAGGTAGATCCTAGTTCAATAATTGGATTATCTTCTTCGAAATAAACAGTAAAGTGGTAATTTATATTCCATTCATCTAAAGTTTGGTTGAAGATATATTTGGCTGTGTCTTCAACAAACTGGCAGCTTTTTTTTCCATTATTGGAGCAAGTTATAGCTGGATTATCTGGATTGTGGCCGCAATCCTGCAATAATTCCGTTATTGTCAGATCTGGGCAGTCGGTATTGGTTTTAAGGAGAGTATTCAACATATTTGAGGCTAACTGGCTTTGGGTAAATTCTTTCTTATATCCTTCAGGCTCTTTTGTTATGACGAACCTGACAACAAACAACATGCCCACTATCAGGAGCATAATAACTATTGCTAAACCCATAATTTCCATCTGGCCTTTCTTATTTTTCATTTTATTCTTTTGTCCTGAAATATTCCACTTTCATAACTCCAAATGAATTCTTTTTTTCCCGAGGATCAAAGATGGATATTGGAATATTGGTTATTATTTTATCCTGATATTCTTCTAATGATTTATCATAAAGTGTCCAGTTTTTCGGGTTTGGATAAATCTGAGTTATGGTAATATTGCTGAACCCGAGCTTATCATAATAATAAAGCTCGTTTTGTTTTATGATTTCAGAAGCTGCTACTAGCTTTAAATAATCTATACAATTGTTTGAAATTATGTTTTCTTCGCTGCATTGGATTTCAGGCAAAAACATTGCCCTTTGGGCTATTTCTATTGCTTTCAGCTGCCTTGCCTCCTCTTGTTCAGTCCCTATATTACTCTGAGCTACCCTAACATAGAATATAAAACCCATTATCAATAAAATGAAAAATACAAACAATACAACTATTGTTTCCATTGTATGCATTTGGGATTTTTTATTCATTTTTTGATTATTTTTATCAGTTAATTTTTATTTATTTTAAGGATTTTTTTATTGATTAATTGTTAATTGATTGTATTGAATTTTTAATAAATTAATGCGCATGAATATAATTGGGCTTGCCTGTTTTGAGTTTTTAAATCTCCCATTGCTGATTTAATATTGATTATCTCTGCAGGCAATACTCCACTTGGTGATAATATATCGTCAACTGAGTTGTAGATCTCGATAATATGAATTGGATCATGGTAGTCTGC
>JAAOYK010000046.1 GCA_018221305.1 Candidatus Pacearchaeota archaeon | reverse complement strand
TAGCATAGGTTGGAACTTCATGCTCACCAGTAGATTTTCCACTTGGAGCGCTTGTAAAAAATCTTCCTTTATCTGTAATAACGCTTACATGAATCGTTGGTTTTTTTCTAGAATCAAGAATACTTATAGCTATCACCTTTTTTATTATCATAGAATTATCAATAAAGTTCTATATAAAAACATTATCTTTTACTCTAGCACTGTATCATTTTCAAGAGTACATCTTATTCCTAAATCATCCTTTCCTGGTTTGTACTCAACTTTTTTTATTAATGCTGGGGCAAATCCATAATATTTTCTTGCATTTTCCATAACAGGAGATAATTTAAAGTGATGACCAACTAACCCTTCAATACGTTCTGCTTTTCTGTATAATTTTTTGCCATCCCGATAATTTCTCTCATCTAATGTATATAGCTTCATTGCTTGTTCAACATAAACAATAGCTCTATCAATAAGTCTTAATCTTTGTCCCTTCTTTTTTAAAGCACTCTTTTTCATAAATTAATCACTTATATGACTTATTTAAAGATTTCTAGAATCTGTTAGAATTATTGTATTTCACTTGGCTTACTTTCATTCTCTTCTTCAATTTCATCATCTGGATTAGCCATTTCCATTATTTCACCCTCTGCTCCAATATCTTTCTTTTCTTTTTTTTCTTCTTCAGTTAAATCTTTAGATTCAGCAGCGATTTCTTTTTGTTCTTTTATTTCTTGTTTTTCAATCTTTTCTTTAATTTCTTCATCACTTAACTTTTTAATAGTTTTTTCAGACTTTTTAGGTAATGGGCGTCTTACAGTTATTGGTAAAACTCCCCCTTCAAGCTCTTTTTCAGCAATTTTTAATGTATCAAAATTTAGGTCATCTTCTTGTTTTGCAGACAACTTCAAAAGTACAGGAGCATCCATTGCTAATTGTAAGCTTCTAGCTCCAAGAATTCTTGCAATTTCATACCGTGTGAACTTTCCTTCTAATTTTTCTAATACCATTTTATGAATTTATATAAAGTTTAATGTATAAAAAACTTACTTTTGTAAACTTTTTATCTGTTTATCTAATTCTGGGAAAATTTTGTCATATATTTTTTCAGATTCTTCTAAAATCTTTTTCAAATCTTCACCATTAATTGTATCAAGCTCTCCTTTCTGCATAGAGTTGATCATATACTCTTTTCCTGGTTTTGATATTGCTAATGTTACTCGTGCTTTTGCAGCATCTTCTTCTTCTCTGTTAGGGTCTGCTAATAACTTATCCCCAACTTTATAAATTGTCATAGCAAAAGGTACCTTTTCTGTTAATGGTAATGGATCATTTGTCCATTCTCCGAATTTAACCTTTTCTTCTTTTTCATCATATACAGGAAATCTTGTCATCATTAATGCAGCAACAGCACCGATTGAGCTAGCATCCAAAACGTTTCCGTCATCATTCACACAATAAATATCTATTGCAACACTCCATACTGTTTCTCCTTCTTTAATGCATAACTTTTTCCAATCAATAAATCCACTTTCTCTAATGCCTCTGTCTACAACTCTTGCAGTTTCTATTGCATTTATTTTTGGAGGTCCACCTTCATATCTTTCACCACACATCGGACTAAATTCCATTCCGGTAATCATTGTACCTTCATCTTCATGGTCTGTGTATGGTGTTTGTGTCCCAAGTTTTACTCCTACTATGACTTCTGTTTTTCCGATTCTTACTCTTGCAGAACCTTCAGCATTACCAGAAATTCCTGTTTCGATTATTATATCTCTGTAATCAAAAAGTTTTCTTTCATCAAGCCTTTTGTCTTGACTAAGTAGGCTTTCAATTCTTTTCTTATTAATATTTGGTAAATTCATTTTTTATTCTTCCTTTTTTAAAGATACATTTTCATCTATCTTTTCTCCTTTTAATGCTCGTTTTTGATATTCATATATCTTCTCACATGCTTTAACTGCTGCATCGTATGATTCCATCATTCTAGATGTTGAAATTTTCCCGTCTAATTGAAGATGAGTTATTTCTTTTGTATTTGATGTTAAAGTGAACGGAATATCTGTTGCTCCTTCACCTTCGGTCCAATCTTCTTCTTTTTTTGTTATATCTGCAACAATTTTGTCATCAATTTTACCTATAGATACACTTGATACCATTTCGTTCATAACTATTCCGGCATGTGCTAGTGCCATTGCTGCAGCATTAATTCCTGCACATCTTGTTGAGGCATTTGCTTGTAAGATTAATATTTCTACATCAATAACAGTACCTGGAAATCTTTTCAAATCAACAACACTTGATAATGCATTTGCTGTAACCATTGAAATTTCTTTACTTCTTCTTGAAGGCCCAGGCCTAGCTCGTTCAGTAACTGAAAATGGTAACATATTATAATTTGCTCTGATTAGTCCCCTATCAGCTTTTTGTAAGTGTGCTGGATGTAATGGTTTTGGTCCGTAAACTGCTGCAATAGCTAATGTGTCTCCATGCGCAAAAAGTGCAGATCCATCTGCATTAGGTACAACTCCTACTTCTGCTTTAATTGGACGAAGTTCATCCATTTCTCTTCCATCAGGTCGTTTTGTGTATGGCATTTTATTCTTTAACCTCTTCAGTTATTTTTTCAACTTTTCCGCCTAGAAATTCTTCAATCTTTTCTGTTAATCCTGTTGATGTTGCTTCTTTAACAACTAAGTTTATTGCTTCTTCTGCTCTTTTCTCTCCTTCAAAGTCTCCTTTTATCCAGATGAATCCGTTTTGTCCTACAGTAATTTCAGTATTTGTTGAATTTTTTATTAAATTTATCATGCTTCCTTCTTTTCCAATAACTCTTGGAACTTTATGAGAATTAATTTTAATGACTCTTCCGCCTTCAAGTTTTCCAAGTCCACGCGATTTTAATGTTAAATCAATACTTCCTTTTTTAATACCCCAAATTTTTAAGTTTAATACATCACCAATTGTTGCAAATTCATTTATTGCTTTTCGATCAATATATCTTGGACATTCAGCTAAAGGTAAGAATGCTGTGTAAGGTCCTCCAATGTGAATAACCCACCCATTAAAAGTGATATCTTCTACTCGTCCAATAACAGTGTTACCTCGTCTTGGCTCAAAAGCCCCAGAAATTGGGATGATTCTTATAATTCTTCCACTATCATCAACTAGCCCATATCTATTAGCGATAATATTTCCATCTTCTTTTCTAGTAAAATCTCCAGGTAAATGATCTTCTGCAGAAACAATTATTTCTCCAGGGATTACTATTTTTCGTTGCTTTTTGTTTGTTTTTTCTGTCATTTTTTTATTCTACACTTTTAATTTCTTGTGTAATGGCACTTCCATGAGTTATACTATTTAATTTATCATAAAAATCAACCTGAATTCCAACTGGAATATTAAGGATAACTTCCAATGAACCATCTCCATTCCAAGTTTCTTTTTCCTTATATTCTTGTAATAATCCGTATCCTCTGCCTGTATGTTGCGCAGGTATAATAATTTTGATTTTTTTTGTTTCTATTTTAATTGGAATGACCTTTTTTAAACTTTCGGTTATAGATCCCATTTGTTTTTCAATAGCTTGATTGTCAATTCTTATTCCTGCTTCTTTTATTGCACTCTCAATTAGGTCTGGTGTATATGGTCGTCCAGTACGAGCATCAACAGCATTTTTTGCTAAAAAATCAATAACTTGTTTTTTCTTTGCTCCTAAGGCCTCATCACGATATTCTTGTGTAACTTCTAGTTCTCCTCGTTTGATAATCTTAGCTGTAATCTCTGATAATTGTGATGTTCCAAAAGCATTTTCAATTTCATCCTGTGCAGGCCGCATTCCTTTTTTAATATCAGTCCAGATTTCATTGTCTCTTATAGCTTCACTGATATCTCCTTCTCCTTTTCTAAATTTCATAGCAGCATTTAGATCTACCATCGTCTCAAAAGTCATCTTACCAACCCTTAATCTAGCAATTGTATCTACCATTTTTTATGCGTGTTTTTTGATTTCCTCTGCTTTTAATTTTTTTAATTTGCCTTCTTTATTTTTAATATAAGTAACATTAAATCGTCCAGGATCAAAATTTTCTCCTAAAATTTCTTTAAATATTCCTAGTGCTAGCTTTATTGATTGATCTATTGTCAAATCTTTTTTATACTTCTTTCGTAAAAGATCTTTAACTCTGTCATCATTTTTCCCAATAGCTATAGCATTATATTCAAAATAATTGCCTGTAATATCGCTTGTATATAATTTACATTTGTCTCCTTGCCTTCCTGCAACAATTAATGCGACACCAAAAGGCCTTACGCCTGGATGTTGAGTATATTGTTGTTTTATGTCAGAAATTTCTCGAATTACTGTTTCAGTGTCCACTGGAGAATCATATGTAACTCTGTGCTGTTGAGCACTAATACGTACCTGATTTATAAGTATTCGAGCATCACTTAGAATCCCTGCAGCACTTGCGATTATATGCTCATCAATTTCATAAATTTTATCGGCTGATTCTGGAACAATTAATTCATCTTTTTTACCTTTATCAGCAATAATAACCACACCATCTGTACCTCTTATACCAATACTTGCACTTCCAAGACGTACTGTTTTTTCTGCATATTCAACTTGTAAGATGTGACCGTCAGGTGAAAACATTGTCGCACTTCTGTCATAGCCCATTACTTGATGCTGCATATCTGGTATTTCCATTTTTTGATCTAATCTGTTTTAATCCTTCGCCAAAGAAAATAATCAAAGAAATTCTTCTTTGGATTCGGACCCACTACTTGTCTCCATTCAAAATATTTAATAAGTTAGGGTTTAAAAAACTTATGGTTTTAAATTGTTAATATTACCACTGACTTTTGTTATGCTAATATCTTTACTACTTAGAACAAAACTTGCCTGGATATCGTTTAAAGATTTTCGATTTATTGAAAGAATAATTGAATCTTTACTTTTTTTGATAATTTTTGGACATGCTTTTGCATACCCTAAAATTCCAAGAGAATCAAGTATCGTTTCATCTATAATCTTTTTGTCCAGACCTTTACTGTTTATTAATAAATATCTTTTTTTCTCTCTATGGGATGGTATTACTGCTTTCATCTTACATCTTTAGGACGGACATGGTTATTAAATACTTGTTTGTAATTTTTAATTGATTTTTCTTTCTGTTTTGTTTTATTTTTTATATCATCTTTAAGTTTTTTATTTTTTGTAGACATAAAAACTATAAGCACGATCAAAAAGATAACAATAATTATTACAACAAAATAAAATATTATCATAACCAGATTTGGTTTAAGTTTTGGGTTTTCTTTTTTAAAAGGATCATCCCCAAGACTATCATTATTTGTGTTATTGTTTGTAATCACTATTTCATTTATTAATTCTTTAATAGTTTTTATTGCAATATTTGCTTTACTGTTGAGTATTGAGCTAAGCTTGACTGAAAGATCATAATATCCATTATTATTTAAGTTAATTTTTTTCTCTTCTCCAAGTTGAAGAATAAAAGTTATTGGAGTGCTTTGTATTGTGATATTAACACTTTGCGTGTTCACTATGCTATTAAGTGTTAAGGTATGATCAATTCCTGTTGGGGTTTGTTTAAATTTAACCTTGTCATCAGCACTTAAACCTTTTGAATATCCTACTACTACTTCTGCAAAACTTGGAACATAAGTTACACCTGTAGGTGTTCCCCCTCCTCCATTATTTCCGCCATTATTTTGAACAATAGGTGCTGTAGAGACACCAAAACTTACTGTCTCAGTATAATTATTATATCCTGAACTGTCGTTGCAATAAAATCTAGCTGTATAGCTTCCATCTGAAATAGTTTGTGATGCATTCCAAGTTCTATTGTCAGTAGAACTCATTGTAATATTAGTTGATCCGTCATCAAGGGAGTATTCACAATAACCATCTTCATCTAAGGTAACATTAAATATAATTAAGGAGCTAGTATATGTAACTGCGGTAGGTGTGTTTATTATTACTTCAGGTGCATCTACTTGTTGGATCACAAGCTTTGCTGCTGAGATCAAATCTGTTGAACTAAGGTTTACATTCCAGTTTCCTATTGCAATCAAGTTTTCTCCATCATTTAGATTACCAATATATCCTGTAATATCAATATAATTAAAATTTGGAGAATAAGATTCATCCCCTAATGAACTGTTCTGAGAACTTGCATTTTTATCCCAAATATCTCCAGAACTAACAATTGGGGCATTATCTGATTCATATATTTTAACACCATTTAACCAGACAATTATAGAGTCATCATAATCAAGACCAAGAATCATTCTATTATAAATAGACTTACTGTACGCAGTAAAATTTATTCTTTGAAAGATTCCATAAGTTCCATTATTAACACTTATATTCTCATTTATCCATCCCCAAGCATTAGGATTAGTAGAATCATATCCAGTACCTAATTCTCCATCGCTCCAATTAGTCGCACTTTCATTAAATCCTAAAGACCACCACTGAGAATTATTATATGCTGTCCAATTTGGGTTTGCCTGATCAGAATTATTTCTATCAATAAAATACTTTGAAACAGTACCTGCACCAGCCCATGAATTAATTAATGTCTGATTAGTAATATTAATTCTTGTAAATGTTGAAATATTTGGATTAGCCCAACTTGGTTCTTCTCTTGCAGTCCTAATCTCAAAATTACCATTTGTATCTGTATGTGCATAGATTACTGCGGCATAGGGATCATAGCTTCCACCAACCATTCTTCCACTAACTCCGTTATTAATTTCAAATACACCATCATATTCATTAAAAACATACCGATGTGTATGTGCAGTCATGTGCGCAATAACTTTTTCAGTTCTCAATAAATTCCAAAATTTATCTCTATTAGTTATGTTTGCATCTAGTGAGTCTCCTACATGTCTGTAAAGGGGGTATGCTGGTTCATGACTTGCCACAATTTTATAAGGTTTTGTTGAATTTCTTAAATCTGACTTTAACCACTCAAATAATTCATCAGTAATATATCCCCCATCACTTGTGCTATACTTCATACAAACATCATCATTATCTCCAGCAACATTATTAAACCAGGCACAGTCTCCATTATTATCTCCATCCCAGTAAGGATTTATCATTACAATATGCATATCTCCTTTGTCAAAAGAATAAGTTGTACTCTCTGTTCCTAATGGGCCTGGATTTGGCGTATAGTTATAACTTGCAAAATATTTTCTAATCGGATCAATGTCATAAGTATCATCAATTTCATGATTTCCAAGCCCATAAAATCTTGGAACATTTCTTATATCTGATCCATTATGTGCTTCTTCTGTATTTCTTCCTGCTGAATAATTAACATAATCCATATCTCCTACAAAAACTATAGCATCTAGAAGTCTTCCACTTCCAATAACTAAGCTGTCGTCTGTTGCATTTAAATCATTTTGAAGTTGAGAACTTCCGTCACCAACATTGTAAGGTCTAGCATCACCCATAAATGCAATAGTCGCTTCTCTAGGAGATTTATAACCTAATGAATATAATGCTGATAAAACGTCAATACGTGAATAGTTTAATCCAGAACCAGCATCAGCAACATTATATCCAGTACTGTTAAATGTATTTTCTATTTGTTGAGGTGTTAAGATTTGATTATTTTGTAATCTATTAAATTGACGAATTAAAGCAAAAGCACCTGCAACCATTGGTGTTGCCATACTTGTTCCTGAACAAATCATATAATTACCACTGCACGTACAAAGAGGATCACATCCTCCCGGATCATACCTTGTTGAGTTAATAGAACTTCCTGTAGCTAATAAATCTATAAGACTGTTTCTATCAGAATAACTAGCCATTACATTAGCTTTTGTTGTCGCGGCTACTGCTGTAGAATTTTGTATACATGCAGGGCTTGCAATCCCTGTAGAACTCCCATCATTTCCTGATGCAGCAATAACACTTATGTTATATTTTGTAGCATTATTAATTGATGGCGTCATTGTTGATGAAAATGATGAATCACAATAAGAACTAAAAAGTCCAGAACTTCCCAAACTCATTGAAATAACACTTATGTTATGTGTATCTCTTTGTGCAATACACCAATCAATAGCATTAGCAATATCATCTGCTCCAGTAACATGATGCGCACTACCAGATGAATTTAATACTTTAACTCCAATTAATGTAGAATTTGGTGCTACCCCTTTTATTCCGCCTGTTGCAGAGATAATTCCTGCAACATGTGTTCCATGAGCATCATCGTCTCCTATTGAACAATTTTCTACACACGCTTTATTAAAACAATCAATAATACATGTTCTGTTTTTTCCAACAAGGTCTGGATGAGAAAAATTAACTCCCGAATCAATAATACAGATTGTTTCATCAAGGCCTGTAATGTTAATGCTAGCTGATTGAGCGTTCCAGCTTTGAGTAAAATTCATAACATTTACTGCATTTTGTAAATTTTTTTTAAACAAAAAAGCATATTCAATTGATTCAATATCATTTTCTTTTTCAAGTTCAAGTATATCTTCCTTTGTTGCTTTAATATATATTATGTCTCGAGATTTATCAAATGCTTTCTTTCTCATAAGTCTAGACTCAATATCATTATCCCTTGCAAATTTAGAAAAAAGTCCTTTTTGTTTTCTTTCTTTTAATTTTATTATTACTGGAATTTCATTATTTTCTTCTAATTTGTCATAAACAATTTTTCTAATAAGTGGGTCTTTTGTTTCAACATCTTGTGATACAGAACTAACTAATAAAATGCTAATTAATAAAACTCCAATTAATACAACCGTTGTTATTATACTTCTTTTTTGATTCATCTATTTGTTATTAATAACTTCGCATTTATTATTAACACATGAACAACTGCTCGCCTCACAATCAAGTACACTAGAACACTCCAAGCTACAAAATGCAGATGTACAATCTGGTGCTAAATCTTTTGCAACGCATGATTCTGGGTGACAACATGTATCTGGAACACAGTCTGTATCAATATTACATTCACTAACAACATCTTCTTTTTCAGGACTATTTTTCATTGCCAAAATTATAACAATTATAAATAATACAAAAAGAACAGCAATAACATAAAGTAAACTTTTATTATGCGTAATTCTAACCTTTTTGATCCCTTTTTTTTTCTTAATTTTCATGATAAAACTATTAATTAATTTAATGATATTTAAATGAAATCAAGGTATAAAAACATTAAGGTCACCAGTCTTCTTTGCGGTGCTGAATTAGTGCTCTCATTAAATCAACATAGTTTCTAGCAACTTTTTCCCATTGCATATTATTTGCCTTTTCAATTGTAAGGAAGCGTAAATCTTTTCTATCTTTGACAGATAACCTTAGGTAGTGATTCATTCTGTCAGCAAAATCTTTTGGTTGATGAAACCCTACTAAAAGTCCTATCCCTTCATCTTCTAAATCTTTAAAAAATGTAGATTCTGTAGCAATAGTTGTTCTTTGGTTTCCTATCCAATATGCTCCAGGACCACTAGAGATTTGTTCAGGATCTAAATTTCCAACCATTCCAACATCACTCATTTTCATTATTCCCATTAATTCAGGGGTTGTAAATCTTTTTTTCCAAAAAACAATATTTGCACCCTCAAGGTTATCAATTTTATTTCCGTCTAGATCAACAATTTTTTCTAATTTCTGGCCACTTTCATTTTCTTCTTCACTAATTATTGCTCCAGGTATTTTTAAGTTGCGTGCCAGATTTACTTGACATTGCCAATATTTATCTCCTTGATCTTTAAAAACTTCTGGATGAGTATCTCCTGCAACTAAATAGACTATTCCTTTTCCTTCCTTTGTATTAATAACATCAGGGAGTGCACGTATCATATAATGAAGCCCTTTACCACGTGAAATATATCCTGCAGATGTTAAAACTTTTCTTTCCTTTCCATTACTTTTGTATAAAAGGCCTCGCTTTTCTTTTAATTCTCTTTTAGTTTCATTAGTATTATCTTCAGGGACCCCATGCGGGATATATATTGCTTTTCCTCGCTCAGCACCATAAACTTTTCTTAAAGTTCTAGGCCCCGACCTGCTAAGAACTATTCCTTTATCAGTATATTTCATCATGCCTGATATAACCTGCTTTTCATGATCACTAGGATTTTTCTTTAAAGTATGAAGTACTATAACATTCGCAATGTTTTCATCATATAATCCTTTTACAAAATTAACTGCATTATCTCGCGTCCAATGATCTGCATATAATCCAAACTCGTGCTGCAGCATTACAATATTGTCAAGCCCTTTAGCATCCATTGCATGACTTTTTTCTCGAATATCACGCAGTGCTTCGTTCCATGATGCAGGATAATCTTGAATAATTTCACGCTCTAAACTATCACTAATAAATTTATTATATTCAAGCTCCATTCCAGGCCGAATTATTGGGTAATGTCCAAAACTTTTAATAAGCCCAGCATCACCTGTGATATTTTGAGTACTTTTTAAAAAGTCCCAATTAAAATCTCCAATACCACATCCTCTTTTGGGGTACGTACTAACAATATTAATATGTACAGGATTTTTATATTCAATATCCATTTTTTCTTTATTCACTGAAAATCTTTCGTAGTCCCAGAAGTCAATCTAAGGTGTTTTCACCTCAATAATCTTAATAATTTAAAGAAAAACTTGGTATATAACACTTTCTATAAAAACAAATATATTTAAACTAATGCATAATTATTGTATTATTGATAAGGAGGAAAACAGATATGAAGATTTATACTATTGGCGGATATAATGAAGTAGGAAAAAATATGACTGCTGTAGACTTGGGTGATGATGTTATACTTTTTGATTGTGGTTTTTTTTTACCTCCAATAGTTGAGTTAGAAGAATCAGAAAAAGTTTATACTGAAAAAAAACTTAGATCAATTGCTGCAGTGCCAAACGACTTAATACTTGATAGAGAAAATTTACGTGGCAAAGTTCGCGCGATAATTCCCAGCCATGCACATTTAGATCATATTGGTGCTATTCCACTTCTTGCGCACAGATATAATGCAGAAATTGTAGGAACCCCGTTTACAATTGAAGTTTTAAAATCAATTTTAAAAGATGAAAATATTTTTTTAAGTAATAAGATTAGAACGGTTCAGCCAAACTCTTTTTATTATATCCAAGGAAAAAATCGAAGATATAAATTAGAATTTGTCAACATTACTCATTCGACAATTCAGACGTCAATGCTTGCCTTACATACTCCTCAAGGTGTGGTCTTATATTCTAATGATTTCAAGTTTGATAATAATCCAATACTTGGAAAAAGGCCAAATTATGAAAAATTAAAAGAGCTGGCACGTGAAGGTGTAAAGGTGTTAATTGTGGATTCGTTATATTCTGGAGATGAAAGAAAGACTGCAAGTGAAAAGGTTGCCCGTACTTTGCTTGAAGACGTAATGCTGACAACTAGCAACGAAGATGCTGCGCTTTTCGTAACAACTTTTTCTTCACACATTGCGCGCTTAAAATCTATTGTAGAATTTGGTAAACGCTTAAATCGTAAAATAATTTTTTTAGGTAGAAGTTTAAAAAAATATGTTCTTGCTTCTAAAAGGATTGACATGTGCCCTTTTGCTAATGATTTTGAGATAGCAACATATAGAAATCAGGTAGAGAAAAAATTAAAGCTTGTACAAAGAAAAAGAAAAGAGTACATGGTAGTATGCACTGGTCATCAGGGAGAGCCCGGAAGCATTTTGGATCGTTTGGCACGAAATAGGTTACATTTTCAGTTCCAACGAGAAGATCATATTATTTTCTCTTCATCAGTAATTCCAACAAAAGTAAATATTGAAAACAGACAGCGTCTGGATAATCGGTTCAAAAAACGTGGGATCCGTTTATTTAACAATGTTCATGTTTCAGGTCATGCTGGCCGTGAGGATTTACGAGATTTCATTAATATGATTAATCCAGAGCATATTATTCCTGCTCATGGGGATCATAGTAAAATTGGACCAATGATTGATCTTGCAAAAGAAATGGGATACAATGGTCATTACTTGCATTTAGTAAATGATGGTGATCGTTTGACGTTTAAATAATGGTAAATGAGGAAATATTAACTGCATTAAATAATGCTGTAGCAAATGGTGAACCACTTCGAACCTCTGTTGAAGTATTAATTAATTCAGGATATAATGTTCGCGAGGTTCAAGAAGCGGCAAAATTTATTGGTGGTGGTGCTATTCATTTGCAAGAGACGATGCCTGATGAGCATCTTACTATGCCGGATCAAAAAACTTTTTTTCCAAAACAAAATAGTATGAAACAAGTTCCTCCAAGTCCTACCCCTCAGCCTCAACAATCAACACAACAATTGCCAAAACCTCAAGGTGGGATGATAAATTCTAGTAATTCAATCAAGCAAGCAATATCTGCTCCAGCAAGTGTTCCTCGACCAACTGGACCAATATCAAACCAGCTAAGAAAGATTGGTCATGCTAAGCCAAATTACTTTAAAGAAATTCTTTTGTTTATATTTTTGATTCTTTTGATAGGTGTTTTGGTTGTAACCCTATTTTTTAGAAAATCAATACTTTCGTTTTTTTCTTGATATTAATTCTTGATATTAATTTTAAATATATCCTTTTTCTAGTTTTACTATGGAAATTTATCAACCTCGCGAAGATTCTTACCTTTTAGCTAGATGTATTGCTAGTTATTTAAAAGATAACAATAAAAAACGACATAAGGATCTATCTATTCTTGACATGGGAACTGGTTCAGGTGTGCAGGCAAAAACAGCACTGGATTTAGGATTTGAGAACATAACTGTTGCAGATATTAATCAGCTAGCTATATCCCAACTAAAAGAACAAAACAAAGATCTAAAAATAATTTATTCAGATCTTTTTAGTAATATTGAGGATTCTTTTGATTTAATAGTATTTAATCCCCCCTATCTTCCAGAAGATAAACGTGAACCAAAAGAGTCTCGTGTGGCAACAACAGCAGGAGAACAAGGTTATGAAATAATCGTTAAATTTTTAGATCAAGCAAAAAGTCATCTAAAAGAAGATGGAGAAATTCTACTCTTATTCTCAAGCCTTTCAAAATCCAACGTAATTCTAAAACATGCAAGAAAGTTAAGATACAAATATGAATTGATTGGTAAAGAAAAGATAGATTTTGAAGAATTGTTTGTCTATAAGTTCTATTTACAAAATTAATACTTTTTGATAATTAGTAAAGATATTTTTCTATCATAGTTATGCTTATAAAAGCCCTACTTTTTGATATTTTAAAGAAAGAGAATACAAAACTAAAAATGAAATTTGCACACTTAGCAGACTGTCATTTAGGTGGATGGAGATTACCTGAATTACAACAATTAAATATTGAATCTTTTAGAAAAGCAATAGACACTTGTATTAGTGATAATGTTGAGTTTATTTTATTTACTGGAGATTTATTTGACTCGGCATTCCCTCCAATTGAGGTTTTAAAGGAAACTTTTGCAGAATTTAGAAAATTAAAAGATGCAGGTATAAAGGCCTACATTATCGCGGGAAGTCATGACTATTCTGTGTCTGGTAAAACTTTTTTAGATGTTTTAGAGAAAGCAGGATTTTGTGAGATCGCAAAACATGAAACTGAGAAAGATATTGATGATCCTGAAAATTATAAAATAGTACTAAATCCATTAATTCACAAGTCTGCTTATGTTTATGGTTATCCTGGAAAAAAATCCGGATTAGAAGTAAATGATCTAAAGCGTATCAGAATAAAAGAATCATATCAGGATCATTTTAGGATTTTGATGTTACATACTACTATTGATGAAGTAAAAGGAGATTTACCAATAGAATCCATTGGCATAAATGATTTACCACATTCAGATTATTATGCGTTAGGGCATATTCATATAGATTTTGAACAAGAAATAAATGGAAAGCCTGTGATTTATGGGGGGCCAACTTTTCCAAATAATTTTAAAGAATTAGAAGAATTAAAATGTGGATGTTTTTATATTATTGAGGTTGAAGGGTACACAAAGATAACAAAAAAAGAAATAAAATTAAAAGAGGTAGAAGTTGTCAAAATAGAGCTTGAAGATGCGCTTAAAGGTACTGAACAAATAATTTCTGAACTAGAAAAACTTGATCTTGAAGATAAGATTGTTTTGTTAAAAGTTTTTGGAGTCTTGCAACAAGGAAAAATATCAGATATAAACTTTGTAGAAATTAAAGAATTTTTAGAAAGAAAAGGTGTGTATGCTTTTTTAAAAAATACATCTAAGCTTACTACTGAAAAACAAAAGATTGATATTCAGTTTCAGTCCTCAGATATGGAACGTGTTGAAGATTTATTGATCAAGAAATATGAAAAAAATAATCCTTCACAATTCAATCACTTAATTTTCCCTTTGATGGGTGCATTAAGTCTTGAAAAGCAAGAAGGAGAAAAAAAAGCAATTTTTGAAAACAGGCTATTATCTGAATTAAATAAAGTGCTAAAATTAGAACTATAAAACTAAACAATGATTTTGAAAAAACTCTCAATTAAAAATCTTAGAAGTTATGAAAGCCAGGAGATGATTTTTCCAAAAGGTTCAACCCTTTTATCTGGTGATATTGGTAGCGGAAAAACTACAATTCTTTTGGCAATAGAGTTTGCACTTTTTGGTCTTCAACCAAGCCAGAAAGGTACATCTCTTTTACGTAATGGGACAGACACTGGAAGTGTTAAACTAGAATTTGAGATTGAAGGAACAGAAGTGATTATTGAAAGAACCTTAAAAAGAGGGAAAAAATCTGTAAATCAGGATTGTGCATCAATTACTATTGATAATGAAAAATTTGAGGGAAGTGTAACAGAAGTAAAAAGTAAAGTACTAAAAATTCTAAATTACCCAAGAGAGTTTGCAAAAAAGACCAATTTGTTATATAAATTTACAGTATACACGCCTCAAGAAGAAATGAAGCAGATAATCTTAGAACCAGGAGATATTCGTTTAAACACTTTACGTCATGTCTTTGGAATTGATAAATATAAACGAATTGAAGAAAACACATCTATTCTTGTAACAAAATTAAAAGAAAAAATACGTATTAATGAAGGAATCATTTATGATCTTGAAGCAGAAAAAAAATCCTTAATAAAAAAGAAAGAAGAATTAGATACAAAAAAAGTGGAACAAAAATCTGCTATAAACGATTATAAAGTATCAATAAGTAATCGAGAACTTCATGAAAAAGATATTGAAGATCTTCAAGAAAAAATTAGTGAAAAGCGTGCACTTGAAACAGAGCTCGCAAAATCAAAAATTTTAATTAGTGAAAAGACGCAGCAAAAAACAACTCTTATTAATACGCTTAAAAGTTTAGAAATGCAAATTAGTGAAGCAAAAAAAATTACTTTTAGTCAGCAGGAATTTGATTCTTTAAACCAGCGTGCCTTGTTTCAGGAACAAAAAGAAAGCGAAATGCAAAAAGAGTATATCACTGTAATAAGCAAGATTAATTCATTAGAATCTAGACGAAGGGAAGCATTAATTTTAAAAAATAAAATTTCAAACATGCAAAAATGTCCTACTTGTCTCCAGGAAGTTTCAAGCGAATATAAAAAGAACATTTTTGGGATCACAAATAGTGAGATTGAAAATATTCAAAAACAGATGAACGAATTGAATAAAAATAAAAATGAACTTACAGAAAAGATTGAAGATACAAAAAGAAAAAAGAGTGAATTTAAAAAGAAACAATCTGAACTGGAACTATTAAAGGTGAAGTCTGAAAATGTGAAAGAAAAAGAAGAGCGTGTAGTAGACTTACAAAAGCAGCAAGATTCATTACAAAAAGATCTTGATATGTTAATTAAGCATCTTGAAAGTACAAAAAAGGCTATACAAGATTATACAAAGTTTGATCGCAATTTTGAAGAAAAAAATGTAGAACTAAAGCAAAGTAAGTTGCAAGAAAACAAGCTTGCTATTAAAAAAGCAGAAGTTAATAAAGAATTACAATTCGTTGAAAAAGAAATAAAAGAATATGAAATACGTATTAAGAAAAAGGAAGAAGTTAAAAAAGCGATTGAAAAAATAAGAGAATTAGAATACTGGGTTTCAGAAAAATATATTAATCTGATCTTGTCCACTGAAAAGCAAGTAATGCTAACCTTAAAGGAAGAATTTTCAACACTTTTTTCAGAGTGGTTTTCAACTCTTGTTTCAGAATCTTTATCTGCAAAGCTTGATGATAACTTTTCTCCAGTTATTGAGCAACAGGATTATGAGTTAGATTATGCATTCTTGTCTGGAGGAGAACGTACTGCAATTGCTTTGGCATACCGTCTTTCGCTTAATCAGGTAATAAACTCAATAATGAGTAATATAAAAACATCAAATTTGGTCATCTTAGATGAGCCAACTGACGGTTTTTCAGCACAACAATTAGATAAAATACGCGACGTATTACATCAGTTAAAGGCTGATCAATTAATTTTAGTCAGTCATGAGCAAAAAATTGAAGGATTTGTTGATAATATTATACGAATCAGAAAGGATTTTGGAATAACTAACATTGAGCAATAAAAAACTTTATAAACCGTTCTTTTATAGTATTTATATAAATTCTAAAGATTTAGATTAAAAAACAATCTAGAATTTTCTATAAAGTTAAAAATGGATAATGAATTGAAAAAAAGCGTTTTACAATCTGGCACAAGTCTTGTAGGCATAGTCTGTAAAGATGGTGTTGTTATGGCTGGAGACAGACGTAGTACTGCAGGCACTATTGTAATGAATAAGAATAAACAAAAAGTAGTAATGATTAATGATTATTTAGTATTATCAGGTACAGGTGTAGCATCAGATATTGAAATGCTTCAAAAGATTGTTAGAGCAGAATTAAGATTAAAAGAATTGAAATCAAAATTTAGGCCAAGTGTTAAGGAGGCAGCTAATTTGATTGCAACTATTGCATATCGTAATATTCGTCAATTTTCAACAATAGCTTTTGTTGCAGGAACAATGGTTGGAGGATTTAATGAAGATGGATCAGCAGAACTTTACACTGTTGAACCTGCAGGATCTGCAGTACAGGTAGAAGATTTTGATGCAAATTTTTCATCAGGAATGCCTTATATCTTGGGATTATTAGAGAGACAATATAAAAAAGATATAAGTGTAACAGATGCAATAGATTTAGCAGTAGAGGCGTTAAAAGCGTCAACTCAACGTGATATTGCAAGCGGTAATGGATTTGATGTGATGACCATTACTTCTAAAGGCATAAAACATGTTGTTGAGCAAATAATTACTCCAGAGTATAAAAATCAAAAATAAATAAGGTGTGTAACATAATTTTTATCAAAAGAATTTAAAAAATGGCAGATATTCTAAAAGATATTCAGAAACAATTACCAAAAGTTATAGGTAGTGCAAACTTTGAAGGAGCAAATATTGTTCTTTATACTAATGATATGGATTTTTTTAAGAACAATGATGGCATTATTAGGGAACTTGTAAACAAGTTCAAGAAACGTATAGATCTTCGTTGCGATTCTAAACTATTAAAATCTAATGAAGAAACCGAGAGAATAATTAAAGAAACTGTGCCTGATGATGCAGGTGTTACTGAAGTTTTGTTTGATCCTCAAAGAAGTATAGTTGTTATTGAAGCTAAGCGACCCGGACTTGTTATTGGTAAATCTGGACTTATTTTAAAAGAAATTCGTGAAAAAACATTTTGGACTCCTCAAGTTCAACGTAGTCCTGCAATAAAAAGTAAGATTACTGAAAGTATTCGTGCAGTCCTTTACCAAAATAATACCACACGTAAAAGGTTTCTTAATTCTGTTGGAAAAAAGATTTACAAAGAATGGAATCCTGAAAAAATGGATGGATGGATAAGGGTTTCGTTTCTTGGAGGCGGACGACAAGTCGGCCGAAGTTGTTTATTACTCCAAACTTCTCAAACAAAGGTCCTTCTTGATTGTGGGATTAATGTTGCAGGTAAAGGTAAAGAAAAGTTTCCTTACTTAGACGTTTCAGAATTTAAAATTAATGAGCTTGATGCAATAATCTTATCACACGCACATCTTGATCACTCAGGACTTATACCTTATCTTTTCAAGATGGGTTACCGTGGACCTGTATATATGACTGCTCCTACACGTGACATTGCAGCATTACTTGCTCTTGACTTTATTGGTGTAGCATATAAACAAGCCTCTGCCCCATTATTTTCATCAGTTGACGTAAAAGAAATGGTTAAGCATACAATCTGTCTTGATTACAATGAAGTCTCAGATATTGCTCAGGATATGCGAATAACGCTTTATAATTCTGGTCATGCCTTAGGAAGCGCAATGGTTCATATTAATATTGGCAATGGTGCTCATAATTTGTTATATACTGGAGATATGAAGTATGCTAAGACAAAGCTACTTGATCGTTCTATCTCAAACTTTCCACGTCTTGAGACAATGATTGTAGAATCAACTTATGGTAGCCGGAATGATATATTACCTCCACGGCGTGATTCTGAAGAGCAACTTATTGAGTCAATAAAAGATACCATAAGGAAAGGTGGAAAAATTTTAGTTCCAGAGTTAGGTCTTGGTAGAGCTCAAGAAACAATGCTTATATTAGAAGAGGCAATGAGAGAAGGGAAGATGCCAAAAGTTCCTATTTATATTGATGGTATGATCTGGGACATTAATGGTATTCATACGGCATATCCTGACTTTTTGAATGGTCATGTAAGAAAAGAAATTTTTCAAGACAATAATCCGTTTGTCTCAAACATTTTTGTTCGTGTTGGTAGTCCTACTGAAAGAAAAGAAGTAATAGAAGGCGGGCCATGCGTTGTTTTGGCAACTTCAGGTATGCTTGTTGGAGGGGCATCTGTTGAGTACTTAAGACATTTTGCAAGCAATAAAAAAAATAAAATTTGTTTTGTTTGTTATCAAGGTGTTGGTTCATTAGGTAGACAAATACAAGATGGAATAAAACATGTAAAAATGACTGTTGATGGCAAAGATGAAGATATTAGTGTAAACTTAGAAATTGTTACAATCCCTGGCCTAACAGCACATGCTGGAAGAAATGAATTATTAGATTTTGCTAATAGAAGTAATCCTAGACCAAATCGTATAATCATTAATCATGGTGAACAAAGCAAATGTTTGGACCTTGCGTCTAGTATTTACAAATTGCATCACATAGAGACAAATGTTCCAAGAAATCTTGAAACAATAAGATTGCGTTAATTTTCTTCTTCTGCTTGGTATAGCTTTAAAAACATGCTTTTACTATATTAGATATAAAAAGGAGAGAACCTCATTGGTTTTCATACGATATGAAACATAGCATAAAAGTAACTACAATTCTTGTTATAATGTTTTTTGTGACGCAGTTGATCGGATTATTTGTAATTGCCACTTATAATAGTAATGATAATCAGTTGCCTTTTGGCATGGAGCCTCCTGAAGAATTAAAAAGTGAAGATTCTCTTTCCATTATTACATCAATTGTTATTTCTTTTATAATAGCAGTAGCACTTTTCGTTTTTCTAACAAAAATAAATGCAGCCAAATTTATCAGATTTTGGTTTTTCTTTGTTACAATTCTTGCACTGTCTTTGGCAATTAATGCACTTTTAGTAAGATTTAATTTGGTTTATCCTGCAATTATTGCTGCAGTTGTTGCTCTTCCTTTTGCATTCATAAAAATTTATAGACGTAATTTTTATGTTCATAATTTTACTGAATTATTAATCTATCCTGGAATAGCTGCTGTTTTTGTACCGATCCTAGGAATTTTTGGGATAATTATTCTTTTACTAATTATTTCTTTGTATGACATTTGGGCAGTGTGGCGTAGTGGTTTTATGCAAAAGATGGCAAATTACCAAATGAATAATCTAAAAATCTTTGCTGGCTTTTTTGTACCTTATGCTAACAAGGGAGAAAAAGCTAAAATTCAACAAATAAAACAAAAATATAAAGGTAAGGGTGACGAAAAAATTGAAAAAGAATTCAAAAAAGCAAAAGTTAAGGTAAGCTTAGCAATTCTTGGTGGTGGGGATGTTGTCTTTCCAATAATTACTGCAGGAGTTTTTTATAAACTTGCAGGACTTATGCCTGCATTAGTAATAAGTGTTTTTGCAACATTATCTCTTATAGCTTTGTTCATATTAGCACGTAAAGGAAAATTTTACCCAGCAATGCCATTTTTAACAACAGGTATGTATCTTGGAATGCTTGTTAACTGGTTAATTCTTTAAGAAATTAATTGAGTATAGAAACAATCTAATTTTTAATTTTATGGGTTTACCCAAACGCTTGATTCCATTCTTTGCTTCCTCGAAGAATCAAACCTTCTGTATTGCTTGTACGTTTCATATAATTAAAATCTGCTGCACATCGTTCTAATGTTCCAAGACTTTCTGGTAAATCTTCAACTGTCCCAAGCGGTAGTGGTAACCAGGTTTCACCATTATCAACATATGCTTTTGATTGATCAAGATTTGTTATGATTCTTGGGGTAATTACTGCATGACCATCTTCAAGCCTGTTAAGTACTCCGCATGCTCCTGATTGATGATTTCTATAATGTCTTGGCTTGCCATCAATAAATCTCTGTAAGTGCTTGTAAGGTGTTTCAAACCCCATTCTTTCAATATTGTCTTTTTCTTTTTCCATTTTTTCTACCATAAAATACCAATTGTTACATATCTAATGTCTTTAAACCTTACCCTTCCATCAGCAATTTCATTATTGTCTCCTTTTGTTATAAAATATGTTCCTTTACTGTCAGTTCCTTTGTCTATTACTCTATGAATTATTAAGCTTCCTTTATCTTCAAAAGTTATTATGTCCCCTATATGGATATCTTTTTCACTCTTTGGAATAATCCTTATCCCATTAGAATTTTGATCTAGTAAGGGCTTCATGCTCCCTGTAGGGGCATATCTTCCAATACTTGCATCATCAATTTTAATAACGATTTTATCATCATATATTATAATATCATCTTCTGTTATAAAGTCCGATGGTACATCTTTTGAACTATATCCTAAAAAATTAATACTTTTTGAAAATGGTGCTTCAAGACCATAAACCATGTAATAGTTAACAAAGTTTGCAGCAAGAAACCCAATCAAAAATATAAGGCAAATTCGTGAGATTTTTATAATTTTCATTGTTTCTTGTAATATAACTTACTATTGAGTGATATTTTTAGCTTATAAAGTTTGCTATTTGTTATAATTCCCCAGTGACAACAAAAACAAAAACTTTATAAAGCCTTTTTTTCTATATATTTCATGATAAAACGCATAGAGTTATAACTAACTCAGCAAATTTATTAATAAAAATGATAATTAAAGTAGAACTTGTAAAACAAATAAAAGAACATTTTAATCTTAATATTTATGAAACTAAGGTTTGGATAGCTTTACTTGGTAAAGGTGTTGCTTCTGCAGGAGAAATTGCAGAAATATCCCAGGTTCCAAGATCTCGTACTTATGATGTACTAGAAAGCCTAGAAAAGCGTGGTTTTGCAGTAATGAAGCTTGGAAAGCCTGTAAAATATATTGCAGTTAAGCCAAATGTTATTTTAGAAAAGTTAAAAACTAATGCGATAAAAGATGCAGATGAAAAAATTGAAATTTTAGCAAAATTAAAAGAAACAAATGAATATGCAGAACTTCAGGAACTGTATAGTGTTGGTATACAACCTGTTAGACATGAAGATATTTCAGGTGCAATAAAAGGAAAATCAACAATTTATAGTCATATTAGGGAATTACTTGAAAATGCAACAGAAGAAGTAATAATTTGTACAAAAGCTGCTGAATTAATTTCAAAATCACGATTTTATGCCACAATTTTTGAAAGATTAAAAAGAGCTAATGTTAAGATAAAAATTTCACTTTCTGGTACAGATAAAGAAATTAAAAAAATTAATAATAAGTTTAAGATTGACGCAAAACCATTAGAACTTGATGCACGATTTTATATTTCTGATAAAGATCAGGTACTTTTTGGTATATCTAAAGGCGGTCTTCCTGATGAGGAATTAGCAATTTGGCTAAACACTCCGTTTTTTACAAGTTCTTTAGCTTTTATGTTTGAACAAGCAATAAAAGGCAAATAAAGTAAGGTTTAAATATCCATAACTTTTTGGTGGATAATGGAAGGTGGAGGATTAAGTATTGAACCTGTAAGATTTGTTAAAGGAAAGCCTTTAAAAATTGTTAAGGGTGATTCAGTAAATACTAATCAGGTGTTTGGTAGATTTCTTGATGATACTGAAGAAAGTATATCGATTCATGGGGATAATGTTGTTATTGATCGTGTACCTAGCATAGGGCTTAGATGTCCGAATTATTCTAGAGTAAAAAGAATTTTGGAAAGAAAAGTTGAACGTGCGTATAAATTAATGCAGGAAGGGCATTTTAGAAGGATGACTGAAACTGGGAGATTACGCAACCTAAATATTCTAAAACAGGAAATGAATATTATCCCAAGCAAAGGTAAATTGTCTGGGTATCAAGCAGAAGAGTTACAAAGAGTTAATAATGCAAAACTTGTTGAATTATATGATTTGCAAAAGCAACAGTGGGTATATGAAGATTTTTTAAGTTCTGCAGAAAAATATTTACAAAATGGATTTCAAGAATTAACTGTTTTGGGTCAGAAACGTAAATTAACAGGTCTTAAAAAAGTTTTTCCTGAAATTGATGATCATAAAGTAGAGAAAACTAAATATATCGAACAACGCGCATCATATTTTGCACAGTTAGTTGAGCTTTGCAGTGAGCACTTACCTAAGTAAACTAATTTTTTTAATGCTCATACTTTTGATAATTTTCTTTTCTTTTTGAACAAATTTTTTAAGAAAACCTTCAAAATTTATGTTATGACTTAATTTAGCACAGATTCTATTATTTTTTACAAAACTCTGTTCATGCATTTTCTTAAAACGAGCAACATTTTGGGTATCTTTTAAGCTTGGACCTTTAATTGTTTCATCCTTTTTCTTGTTTACAACAAAATAAAATCCTGCATAATTTTTTTCTTCACTATACTCAAATTCTGCCTCAAGAATTACAAACTCTCTTTTTAATTTATACTTAAAAAATTCAAAAAACTTCTTTGATTTTGTACCACTAATATCTCCTGCCTGTCTGTTGGTTTGTACAACTAAAATTTCCAATTTCTCTTTATATTTTTCTTTTAAATCTTTTAATATACCCTTCTTGACAAAAAATTCACTTCCTGGATTTTGTAAAAATTTCTTTGCTACAGTTTTAAATTTGTTCAACCTTTCATTTGAAAGACCGGCTAAAGCGTTTCGTTGCTTATATGTTGGATCAATTAAAATAATTGGACTTTGCAATTTGGCATTATTTAATTCCTGTAAAACATTATTTTTTTTGTAAAACTTTGCATCATCAATAATAATTTTTTCATCTGGTTTTAATTTTTGGATTGCCTGCAAAAATTTCTCAAAAGATCCATAATGGCAAATTAGTAGTTCTATTGAATATCCTGAAAACCCTTTCACATAACCTTCTGCACCATAAGCATTTTGTGCATGACAAAAAGCTTTAGCTAAAATAATTTCGTTTTTTAACTTTTTATTTTTTTTATTTTTCCCTAAGACATAATTTACATGAAAATAACTAAGATCCGTAACGTTTCTTGCATCTTCTGGTTGTTTAATCTTTGTAACAGGCACAACCTCAATTAATATACCATCTATATTTAACTGATAATAATCCCGCGAACCGTGTAACTTTTTTGCTTTTCTGGACAAAATTTTACCTAAGATTTTTGAGATACGAGAATCGTCATATTTTTCATCAAATCGCACAAAAATATCAGCATCATACGTATCTTTCTTTACTAATGTATTTTTTGCAAGGCTTCCTCCAATAAACACTTCTGCAGCAATCCCTTTTTTGCTTAATTTGTTTTGTAATTGTTTGACAAAGTTGTTGGCAGTTTCACTAATTTTTTTAAAAACTTCCTTTTCAAGTTGAATTTGGTTAAGTTGTTCATCTAGAACTGTTTTTAGTTTCATAAACATACAAAGAGTTATTCATTATTTAAAGGTTAGTTATCGATTTTTTTAATCTTTAGGATACTCTATATCATATTTACAAACAGTAATATATCGATCTTGCTCTAAAAAACCTTCACCAGGGCACATGACCAAGACTGTATCACCTTCCTCTTGAACTGTTTTAACTTCTAACTGCCCTTTTCTAATATAACTGTCATCAAAAAATCCAGACATTTTTCTTCCAAAAAAATCTGTAGCAATAACTGCTTTTTTGTTTGAAGCTACGTCTTTACTTACTTCTGAAACCCTAAAATATGCTTTTTTAAACATTTTATAACCTCTTTATTTTTTGGTCTGTAAAACAATTTTTGACATAAGACAACTACTATTTTGCTGACAATATCTTTTTTCAAAATCATAATCTTTTTGAAATTTTAAGTTAACAACATCATAGGGACATTGTATTATTTTTTCTCCAATAAAGTAATTAGCAAACCGACATTTGTTATCTGCCACTGTTTGAGTGCTTTCAAAGATTCCTCTCTTTGAAATATGTACGTCCATATCACCTTCATATTGATTTAAGAAATTATGAACAAGTTCTTTATATTTTAATACTGGCATAGTTCTTTTTGTATCATCAAAAAATTCTTGCCTTTCATTATCAAGCTCTCTTATGCTTGATATAAAAAATACTTTGCAGCCAAAGTCAATCTCAACATGTTTTGCAGATTCTAATAAATCTTCTAGTGTAGTGTCCGCACCGACCATAAAATTTGCATCAAAAGGTATATCTGTTTGAGAAAGTCCGTATGCTGCTTTATTTTTGCTACTTTTCCCATAAATAGATACCCGTAATTTTACACCTTCAAAATCTTCTCTACTAAATTTATCCATAAAGTATCCGTTTGTATATACTGTTGTCTTGAGATTTTTTTGCTTATTAATATCAAGCAAGTCAAGAAGTTTAGGGTGAAGCATTGGCTCTCCGCCTAAGATGTTAACTTGTCGCCCCCCTTTTTCTAAGAATTGATTAATGGCTTGTGTGTATTCTTCTAAACTAATGTTAGATTTATCATCACCCATTGCGTTTCTAGCAAAACAACCCCCACATTTTAAATTGCAATCATTTGTTACAAAAACCTGTAATGTGTTTCGTCGTGCAAGTGGTTTTTCAGTATATTTGTGCCAAGGAAATTTCATTTTTTCACCTTTTTTTTTTGTTATAATAGAATATAATCTAAAAGTTATTATTAACCTTAGGTTTAACAAAAAATAAACCAAAAAGTTTATATAATAAACCTGGTGTTTTAATTACATGAGCTTTGAAATTTTGATTCCGGAATTAAACACGCGGCCAAAAAACACAAAAGATGCGATAATTAATCTTTTAACTACTGAGTGGCCTCTGACTTTAAGAAACATTTATTATCGTCTAAAAAAACATTATAAATATTCTTATACTTATCAATCAGTCTACAAAGCTGTGAAAGAACTTGTTGATAAGGATGTCTTAAAAGCAAATGATAAAAAATATGAAATAAACATTTCATGGGTAAAACAGGTTCAATCGTTTACTGATATTATTGAAACTAATTATTATGCAAAACAAATAACACAAAACTTTTCTGGCTTGAAGTCTTCTAAATCTAGTGATGATTTAATAATTCTAAATTTTGATACAATTTTTGATACTGAAAAATATCTTTACTATTTTATTAAAAGAGAGCTTTTCCGCAAAAAAGAACAAACACTTTGTTTTCAGACAAATAATGATTGGAAGCCAATCTTTTATTTGCGTGCAGAATATAATTTTTATAAACGTCTCATATCACGCGGCCATAAAATTTACATTTTATCTTCTGGAGATTCAATTACTGATAAGGACTCTCAAAGTTTTTACAAGTCAATTGGCATAAGTGTAAAAACTAGCAAAGCCAAGTTTCCAAATGAGGTCATTGTATTTTCGGATTATTTCATACAAGTTTTTATTCCAGAAAAACTAAGAAAAAAAATTAAAGAATGTTTGGAAAAGAAAGATAGCTTATCATTATTAAAAGAAGCATTAGAGAAAAAATCAAGCATTAAAGTAATAATTAATAAGGACTCATCATTGTGCGAAGAAATAAAAAATCAAATAGTGAATCAGTTTTGAATTTAGATGTAATAATTAATTTCTATATATAATCATCACTTCCTTGGATAGTACAGTCATTATCATTATCACTACTACATCCACTAGGGCATGAACTGTCATTATCTCTACAGCAAGTGATACTATTTCTGCATAAACCATTACTACAAGAATCACTTGTACAGTCATCTCCATCATTGCAATCCTCGACAATTCCCCAAGAAAATGTTGATTTACATTCACTCACGTTAGTATCACAATAATAACCAACCCACTTCCTCATTATGTCTCCGCTTCTGCATTGATTTGGCATATAAACGTCTGCTGGGCATTGAGATTTGTTTGTACATTCAACATCATCAATACATGTTCCAGATCCATCACAAATACAAGGAGTTTGACTACAACCAATGCTTGCATTACATTTTCCTGGATCTGTAGACCCTGATGAAATTTCTTTATATTGGCAAGTACCAAAATCACAACTAGCTTCAGAATCTAAATAACAAGTTAAGGGATCCGTACAATCAGTCTCAAGCAAACATTCTACACAGGCTCCGACTTGATCATCACAAAAAAGCCCCCCTTCGCATCCACAATCCTGACAACAGTTACTTTCCTGCTGACTACAAATGCCGTCTCCACAACTAATTTCTACGTCAACACAACCCAATTCTTCACTATATCTGCATCCAAGTCCCGGGTTAACATTACAAAAGTCTGTAAAATTTGGATCAACACATTCTAAGTTATGATAATTACTACATTGAGTTATAAAAGTGCATGCATAATCTTTTTGAATACAGTTTTCTGCAAATATTTTGATACCTCTATAATAACAGTCTTGGGCACACGCTTTACATTCGTCAAAGTCACAGCCACTAAACAGTGTATCGCATTCTGTACATTCATTACAAATTGGTTCCTCACAATCATCATCAGTTGCATAATCACAACAGTCAGTATCACATCCTTCAATTATACTATTACATACAGATGTTGATTTACAATCCCCTCCCTGACATGTATCAACAGTACACGCCTCACTGCCACTACATATGTTAGCATCATTATTAATGGATCTACAAGTTCCTTTAACACAGACTTCATCTGTGCACGGGTTTGAATCACTCTCACATTCATCATCAATGCACACTAAACAATCAGAATCTTCGTCTGTATTACAGTTGTCTGGACAACATCCGTCATGTTTTTTATTACAGCTAGTTACATCACTTTGTAAACATTCTCCTTTTGCAGTATTACACGTACCGATAGTACATGCATTGGCATTATTACAATCCTTGTCAAATTTACAATCTCTTGTTTTTATTCGTACTGTGGATGGAAAATTTCCAAACTGATCCTCTCCGCTTGAATTAGTTATAGGGTATATTGAGACTCTGCTAAGATTTATAACTTTATTACCAAAACATTTCTTAAACGCTTTTTCTTCTAATTCCTCAAAATCAGTAACATATTGTCTATAAGAATATTTAACACCACTTTTATTCTCAATCACTACTAAAAACCCTTTAAATTTTCCATCACCGACCTCGCGAAAGATTGTAAAATTTATACAATTAGCATTCTTTTCGTTTATGTATGTTTTTGCTTCTTTTAAGGTAAGCTTCACTTTAAAGACTTCAACATTTTCAATCTTCCTGGTAGACTCAACAAAAGGTATAAACACAGCACTCAAAATTAAGATTAGCGCAGTACCTACAAGAATTATTAAAACGACAGTTATAATTTGAGCTTGGCCTCTTTTCTTTTCCATAATTTTTAAGCATCCGGATCTTTGATTTTTCTGCTAAGTTCATCAGTGCTGGCCTTAAACGATGCAGCAAGATCAATGATATATTTTCCTTCTTCTAATTTGTATATTAATGGACGTTTTTTATTAAAAAGGTTAACAACATCAATTTCAAACTTTCCAGGACTTATCACTTTGACAGACTCAAGGTCTAGGATTACTGGTTTTTCCATTTCCTCATCATTAAGGCCTGTAATTTCTCTTATATCTCGCTCAATTTGATCTTTATCTGCTTTATCTAACTCAGTTATTTTATCTTGAATATCTTGAGGTAATGCGTCAAATAACTGTTCATCAACAGTTTCCTTTTTTTTATCTAAAGCTTCTTGTTTTATATAATAGAAAAATTTGCTTCCACAGCTACATCCTTTTAGGATCTCTGGTGAAGCATCTTTGTATATTACTCCGCATTTTGTACATTGATGTGGCATAAAAATTGCAAGAAACATGAATTAATAAACTTTTAGTATAATTATCAATACTATCTACACAAATAATGATTATAATAGCTAGAAAAAAATCCTTATTTTCGTTTTTTTCTTGCTTCTTTGGTTTTACTGTTTGTATTATATTTTAACTTTTTTTTCAAATATTTTAATTTATATCTATGAACAATGTACCATAATAAGATAACAGCAGCAGTAATCCCTAAAATTTTTATCCAGCGTGATTGTGGGTCTTGTATTTTATCGATTTTATCTTCGCTACTAACACTAATCTCACCATCACTACATATAGCTCCTTGTGGGCACTCTGCTGCGCTTACAAACGCAATTAATAAAAGTGCGAACACTGCGTATCTAAAAATTCGGATTTTCATTTTAGCTTTTTTTACCTCATCATTACTTCAAGTTTTTTTGGATCTTTTTTCATCTCTTTGACGATTGTTGCAGGGCCAATAATAGTTAATGAATCTTGCTGACCGACCAAAGCTTTTGCAAGGCCAAACTTCATTTTTTGAAGAAATGTGCGTTCTTCTGTATCTTGTGATATAACAGCCAATTCAACACCCTTAAACCCCTTAATATTTCCAATCATTATCATTGTATCCTCAATAAGGCGTGTTTCTTCTTCTGGTTTTAATCTTCCCTGAAGTATGACTACTTTATTGTCTAAAACAATCTTTAGAAGTTTTTTAATTCTTTCAATAGTATCAAGTTTTGCAATTTCACTATAAGGCATAAATTGTAATGTTAATCCGTCTAGCTTTCTTGTTTTTTTATTTTTTTTACCCACTTTCTTACCTCTTTTTTTATACTACTCTTTGTTATATATGTTATATTAGTATATTTTTATTTTTAAACTTTGCTAAACCTTTTTCGAGAGTTTAAACACTGATTCATAAAATTCATCAAAATTTTTGCCAGTTTTTGCTGAAATTCCTACTACATCATATTCTGGAAATGCTGCTTCAACTTTTTTTAGATTACTCTTTTTTAGATCAATTTTGTTTGCAACAACTAGTACTGGTATTTTTCTTGCAACCAGGTTTCCGACAATAGTCACATTTACTTGTGAGTATGGGTTTATTGTTGAATCTACTACGACTACTACCGCGTCCATGTCATCCAACCATTTGATTGATTCAACTATACCTTGGGTAGCTTCTTTTGCACGTTGTTGTGCCTCTTTTTTCTTCATTTTTGATTTCATAAAATCTTCAAAATCAACTTTCGTAGCAATCCCAGGCGTATCAACCAATTTGAATTTTAGCCTTTTTTCTTTATATTTAATTTCTACTTCTTCTTTAAACTGCACATTACGCGTCTCGTGAGCAATCTTGCTAACTTTTCCTAATTCTTCTCCTGTCCAGTCTTTGCAGATCCTATTCGCAAGACTTGTCTTTCCTGCATTTGGTGGCCCATAGAATCCAAGACTAATTTGTTTTTTTCTTTTAAAAAAAATTCCAAACATTCTTTTTGCAAAACTTGTAAATATTTTCATTGATTTTTTTCCCTATTTTAATGTAATATCTCAAATTAGATTTATTAAGGTTTCTATACTCAAACGATTATTTAAAAGAAGTTCTGAAATTATTGTTTCTCTGCTTAAATTGACTTTTTTTAGGATTATTACCTTTTTTACTGTTTGAAAGATTTTTTGTCACATTGCTTACAATTTGTCTCTTTTTTAGTTCTTTGTCAACTTTTTTCTTTTCTACCCATTTAAATATTGGTATTTCCCACATACCAGTACGTTTCCCTTTAAATTTCTTCCATGCATAAGTCAATTGTTCCTGGGTCCAGTCCATTTCTGATAATTTAGAAAAAATTTCAGATTTTGAAATGCCTTGACCTTCTGAATTATTTATAAAATTAATAAGGTTAAACAACTGATTTCTGTCAGGAAACAAATGTTTTTCATAATGCCTTTTGTACCATTCTTGTAATATTATGTATACAATAAATGCTATAAATATTAAAATTAAGATCATTAAAGTGCTCATTCCCAATCGTTTACAATCTTTTGGACAGTTTTTCCAGTTTTCTCCACTACTTTTGTCACATTTGTTATCAAAATCACACGTACTGCTGTTATCCATAGTACCAATATCTTTAAGGTGTGGAGAAACATATATTGGTACTTCAATAACATCTATTAATCCTGGATAAATAAATTCTATTGTTTGTTTCTTGTCAAGGTCTAGCAAAATAATTCCTGTACTTGTGCTTACTGACTTTTCACCAATTTCACTGCTAAAAACAAGATTTTTTAATTCTTCATTGATTATTATGTATATCTCATCAATATATGCAGCAATTTTTGGTGTAATAGATAATTTAACAAGGGATAGTATTGTCTCACTGGATCCATCCTTATACTTTGTTTCATAGGCAGTTGATTCAAACTGTACATCTACTTCTTCTAAAAGCCACCTATTAACAGCTCCTGTGTAGTTAACTTCAGTATAATCTGTTGTTCCAGCCCCAAGTAACTCAAAGAGTTCTAGATCTAGCTGCTTGTTTGAATTAAAAAAATCAATAGGCCCTGTTTTGACTTCTTTTATTTGGTAAGGTATTGCAAGTTCGTTTAATTTTTGCATTATTTTAAAATATTCATCACTTTGGCCAGATAATGTGTTATTATACTGTTTGTCAAGTAAGTCAAGTGCAGATTTTAAATTTTCAATATTGCGTTCTTCACTGTCAAGCTTTTTGTTCAGATTAGATTTAACAAGTAAGGGTAAGCTATTTATTTGTTTGGACACATTTGCAAGATTTGTACGAAATTGTGCAATTACTCCTGGTATTGCATTTTTTGGTGATTCTACTTTGACGATAATTTTTTTTGTTGCTTCTCCAAGCTTATTTTTGACTTTTACTATCAAATCATAATTTTGCATTTTTGTGTATGTATGTTTTGCAATATTTTCAGATGTTGTAATTTCTGGGGTATTGTCTCCAAAGTCCCATGTATAAGTATAGTTGCCCTTACTATCCAAAACAGTTACTACAAAAACAGATTCAACTAATGCTGCTGCAGTATCTGGGAAAACATATTCAATCGTTGGTAAAGATTTCACAACGATTTCCTGGTTTAAGATTGATTTTCCTTTATACATCAACGCTGCTTTAAATGTTTTAGAACTGTTTGGTGTCATAAATTTTGCTTTATCCAGATTAATTTTTTTAAAACTCATGTTCAGTAAAACTTCTGCACTTTCAAGTTCATAAAAACTGGTTATTCCTGGTGGTGTTACTAACTGCTTTGAATAATTTAATTCTAAGTTAGATAAAGTAAGCTCTTGATCAAATCTTGAGCCTGAAATAAATTTTATCGGAATAATACACTGTGGATCACATATTCCGTCATATTTGTCGTCGATATAATTTTCAATTCTTAAAGCTAGATCGTTTTCATTAGGATTAGTAGGATACAAAAGTTCTTGGTTAAATGTTACATTGGTAATGCTTGCATATTTTAATGGATAAACAAAAAGATTTACATCATGGTCTATTGTATTGCTTGTTCCTTCAAAATATCCGCAAGTTTCAACATCTTCATACTTAATTTTATACACATTACCGTTTAACTCCTTTGCTTCTAGACAAATTGTTGCTTCTTCTTCTTCCTCAACAGCATACTCTAAATTAATATTACAACTAATCTCTCCACCTTGGGTAACGTCGATTAAGTTTTCACACTTGTCTTCAATAGTATCTGATATAATAGTTAACTGGAATTGTGCATTTCCTGTTCCTTCAATATTAGCACCTATTCTAAAACCTTTTGTAGGAGGTATTGTAATTTTCTGACAATAAGTTATTGTTTTGTCAATTTGTGTTTCTTGAGTTTCCTCGCTTGCATCAAAACAACCTTGTGGGTTTCTCATAGGGCACGTATTTGTAGATATAATCTTTGGTGTCCATTCAATCATATCATCACCGTCTAAGAATTCTATTCTTAATGGATACATACAAGATTCTTGTGCATCAGTATTTATTACAGCTTTAAAGTTTGAAATTTCTATCTCTTCCCCAGAAAGAACTATTGCATAACTTTTTTCTTCTAAATATCCAAGGCTTATCGTGTCTGTTAATAATTCATCATCTTCGTCAAACGAATATGCATTTTTGCAATCTGCAGGAATGCAGTTATAACCAATACTGTTGATCTCAAGAAGATCTTTAAGCGTTATCTGGGCTCCTAACATTTCAAAAAGGCTATTCTGAGGTTCATTCTCAAAACTCATGTTAACCCATCCAGATATTGGCTGGTTAAAACCATAACTTGCAACAATTTCATGTGTACCATTGCCTAACACGTATGTTGCAGAAATAGTGTTACATAGTAGGCCTATTACTATTACAAATATTAATATTTTCAACCTCATTTTTATAATCTAGTTTAGAGAAATATCTTTATAAATATTGTCTATAACTCTTTTTTTTATAATAAAGAATATAAAATCCCATTATGCTAAGAATTGCAAGCATAAATTGAGTAAATCCAAAAAATGGTAACTTCATAAGATTTGTACATGGTATTATGGTATCTGCACGTTTACATTTCACCTCATTTCCTGAAACAATCTTCCATTTTAAATGAATACTTTCATCGACATCACATGTCTCTTGAGTAATTAAATCAAATTCACACTGGTCTATAATTTCACTGTCACCGTTTGTACAATTAAGTGAATAAGTATCTTTTGCTGTGCATAATCCTTTTCCGCCTTGACCATTTGACGCTGTTGCGTTCCATGTACATTCACAAGATGTCTGGTTCCAACAAACTACACTCGCTCCTGCATTATTAGTAACAGTTACTTCTGTTGGAGGTCGTGAACAATATCCATCTTCTATTTCACTAGCAGATTCTATACTATTTTTTGCAATAAATTTCGTACTAGAATTTACACATTCATTTTTTGTTATGAAGTCTGAACAAAAACTTGCAGATGTTGCTCTACATGTCCATTTTTCATTAATACCGCCTGGTATTGGGAAAATATTTTCAAAGCCAGTACTTCCTGGAGAAACTTTTCGACAATCAGTGTCTTCTGGACAACATGAATTATCATTACCTTGAGGGTCAAGACAAGTATAAGCTATTTTTCCATTAACAAGCTTTGTAGGGTATTCCTTATCACCATTATCAGTATCTACCCATAAAAATCCATAATGTTCATCTTCTTGGCAATAAAATCCTCCTTCAATATTAACATCTACTGATCCTTCGTCACAAATCCAATTTCCTGGAGGCAAAGTTACGGAACAATCTGCTGCACTGATTAATCCAATTCCTACTAATAGTACTAAAACTGTACTTATTAGGCTTATTTTTATATTCATTTTTTTTTATGATGGAAGAAATGCTGCTTTTAACTTTATTTTATGATCTCCAGGATCATCAAAAAGATAATAATATTTCCATGCATTTCCAATGACTATTGCAGGTTCAATATCATAACCATCAGCACTCCAAAAATATTTTAATTTACTCCCTCCAGGATTTCCTGTTTCTATATTATAACAAACAATCATCTCACTTGGATTATCACTATCTGTTACTTGATAACATGATGATCCACTTTTCATGTTTTGTGGGTTTGTAGCGCTGCATGCAGCAATATTGGCCCATGAGCGAGTACAATTAGCAACATGTGTATCTGTAGTATCTATTATAACCCCTCTACTGTCATCTAGACTCTTTTTTTCTTTCATTAAAACAAATATATTAATGCCTTCTTTATAGACCAAAATATTGGTTTGATCTTTGTTGCTTTGACTTCTTTTCATTTCTTGTGCAACCAGCTCAATATATTTTACCCCACTTTTGTTATAAACATGAATAGTGTTACAACTTTGTCCTTTCTGGCAATTAAGGAACCATTGACTTTTTATTGATTCTCCTAAAGTCCATTGAATTTTTAAATCATCGTCCTCATCATAACTTGCTTGAGTAAAATATATCATGTTTGTCTTGTTTGTTGCTTGCTTGATTATGTATTTATTACTTTCATTAGGACTAATAATTACAGCTGTAGGGACCTCGTTATCAACAGTGTCTGTAACTGTTAATATGCCATACGGTCCATAATCGCGTGAATCAATAACATTACTTTTATCATTTTCAGGGTGAGCTTTAAAATAATAATTTCCTGACTTTAATGTGCCCTCTCCCTTATCTCCTGCAACCCATGTAACATATCCTGCACCTGAAACAGTACCTACTATTGGGTTTGCTGAAACAAAACCAAACGTTAATATGTTTAAAATACGTCTAACAAAACTGTCACTATCTTCATATATTGTCACATTAATATTTTGTCCTTGAAAAGCTGCTTGATCAATAACAACTTTTACTTCATCTTCAAGGTCTGTTTTGTTGATCAGTTTATCTGTCATGTCTGCCCAGTACGCTCCAGTAGTTGTGACTGATGTGTCTGATTTGCAGCAGACTTTTTTTGTATATGCTTCTTTATTGTATAAATGTTGAACCTCTTCAGAAGATAGTGCTTGGTCATAGATTTGAAAATTATCCATAAGTCCGTCAAAATAGTAATAAGAGTACGCAGGAGGATTACTATCATATTGATAAGAACGAGTTCCAATCATTCCAATATTAAAATCCATAGGATCATTAAAAGTACCAATAAAATCTCCATCAACGTAAACAGACCCAACATTGTTCACAGAAGTTATAACCACATTAGTCCAATCATCCTTCAAGATCGGAAAATCATACCACAATTGCAAAGGAACATTATTATTCCAATGACCAGTTATTGCAAGAGCATTTTTCCCCATAGATAATATAGATGTTGTGTTATAACCATTCATCACCCCATTTCCAACACTAGCAACACTATTAATTCCATATGTTTCCTGAATGTCAGCATCTGTCTTTAACCATATAGAATAAGAATACTCACTAGCCAAATCAATATTTGGAATATCAACCCAATCACCACCACCATCAAACTCTAACCCCTGCCCAATCTGCCCATCATCATAACTAGCACTTCCTCCACCGTTCCAAGTCCCATCATTCCCACCAACACTATCCAAGACATCTCCATCAAATTTCCATTCACTTACCAATCCACTAGGCCGATAATTAGGATCAGTAATATGTGAATTGTCTGTATCATATAATGCTAAAACCATTTCTTCGCCTGCATTACAAGCATTATCCTGTATACTACAACTTAAATCTCCATAACATACTGGTGTTGTGTATGTGTCATGACTTGTTGTTGATGCATGCGAATTATAATCTGCCGTCATCCACAAAATCGGATCAGTACATGAATCTGGATGATAACCTGTTCCTGAATCAACAAAGTCACTCCCAAAAATAGTATTATAACAGATATCAACTGAATATTCTTGATGTGTATCGTCCCATTTTGCGCCATGAGAATTGCTTGGTGAATATAGTTTCATTATTCGTTGATTATTATTACATGTGGAGGTTTGAGCACAAGCTCCAACTCCATTTGCCCCTTTTTGATAAAGCTCAGAAATTTCTGTAAGGGACAACGCTCTATTAAATATTACCACTTCATCTATTGAACCATCGAACTGTTCAATCGGAGTATTAGGATAACCTGCAGAATCAAAACTGTGCAAATCTCCAATAGAAAGTAATTTGTCATTACCTTTAGGAACTATTGGTCCTGCATTTGAAACTGGATCTCCTCCGTCATAATCATAAATCCTACCTTTACTATCATTAGCAAATACTCCATTAACATACATTTTAAAGCTAGTGCCATCATAAATACACATCACATGGTTCCAACTACCTGTTGTATCCATCAGATAACTCATACTACTAGAATGAGTACTATTTCCAATAACGCATGCTATTGACCATGGGCTTAAATACATCAAATAATTAGTATCTGCAGCAGCTCCATGATGACCTTTATCTATTATAGTAACTCTATCATTAATTGGATTATAAATATCAATAGGATTAATCCAAGCACCCATTGTAAACGGCCCTTCCATATCTAAACTATTATCATCACTAACTCCTACATAATCATCAACACCATCAAAATTTAATGCATTACTAACTTTTCCAGCAGCAGAATTTGGCCCATAAATAGTCCCATCATTATTTCCAATCTGATCATTTGCAGTTCCATCATCAAAACTCCAATAACTTACTAATCCTGAAGGGCAAGCAGTATTGATAACTGTAGGTTCTGTCGCAGATTCAGGACCCCATGCTTCAATTTCATAAATGGCAACTCCATAGGGGTCACGATAAGGATCATTATCAGAATTACTTCGGACATAAAATCTGATTTCTGTGACATTGTAAAATGGGCCATCTACTGTAAAATTCTTGATTACTGTACGAGCAGTCAAATCACTTTTTATTGTCGTCCAAGAGGAGTTTTCTTGGGTTTTTATTTGAAAATTTGAAGCAGTACGGGCCCCACGAACTTTATAAAAAAAATTATTGATCTGAGGTATTGGGGAAGAAAAGTTCAATATTACTTCAATATAAGCATATCCACCATCATGAGAATATTGAGAAGAATAGCTACTAAAGTTTCCGTCAGTAATATATGCAGCATCCCCTCCAGATACATACCCATCTGCTCCAGGAGATCTTTGGGTAACTTTTACCATTGCATACCCTTCACCTGATAAAGCATAATTAATATCTGCAGCAAAAACTCCTCCAATTAAAAATATTCCAAATAATACACTAACTAATAATAAACCTATTTTCTTCCTCATTTTTATATTCTTTAAAAGAGAATTATTCTTTATAAAACCTGCGGAAAACTTGTAATTTTTTCATCCTTTCATAACAGCCAATGGTTTTAATTTAGCAATCAATTTACCAATACCAAGCTCATCACTAACTTTGACCACTTCATCAATATCTTTGTAAACACTCGATGCTTCTTCAACTATCCCTTTGAAACTTCCAGCTTCAAGTTCTATTCCTTTGCTTGCCATTTCTTTTTTAACATCGTCTGTTGTTATTGTCTTTCTGGCTTTTGTCCTACTTTTTACTCTTCCTGCGCCATGAGCAGTGCTTCCAAATGATAGTTCCACTGCTTTTTGTGTACCTACTAACACATAACTTGCTGTCCCCATACTTCCTGGAATTAATACTGGCTGATTTGGGAAAGCACGAGTTGCCCCTTTTCTCATAACCAAAATTTCTTTCTCTTCTCCATTAATATCATGCTTTTCCTTTTTTGCAATATTATGACACACTTCATATACTACATCTGCTTTAAGTTTTGGGAAATAATGTAACAAGTTTTCTCTTACCCAATGAGTTATTACTTGCTTGTTTGCAAACGCAAAATTTGCAGCACAGTTCATTGCAGAAAAATATTTTTCACCTAGTTCACTTTTTATTGGCGCATTGACTAGTTCGCGGTCATATTCTGGCCAACCATACTTTGCTTCCATTAATTTAATATAATCTGAAGCTACCTGATGTCCAAGACCTCGAGATCCGCAATGAATCATTATTGTTATTTGTCCTTTTTCTAGACCCCATTCTTTAGCTTTTTCTTTATCATAAATTTTAGTAACTTCTTGTATTTCTAAAAAATGATTTCCTGCCCCAAGTGTTCCTAATTGTCCGATCCCTCGCTGTTTTGCACGTTTACTGACGTTTTCTGGATCTGCAGGAGTTAAGTTCCCATTTTCTTCTAAATGAGCTAGGTCTTCTTCACTTCCATATCCATGCTCAACTGCCCATCTAGCACCTTTTCTTAAAACTTCATTTAAGTCTGATGCTTTTAAATTAATCTTACTCCCTCGCCCAACTCCTGATGGAACGGTCCTAAACAAACTATGAATGATTTCTTTTTTGCCGACTTTTTCAATATCCGCAAGGGTTAGGTTTGTGGAAAGTAATCTAACTGAGCAGTCAATATCATATCCAACCCCTCCAGGACTAATAACTCCTTTGTCCATATCAAAACCTGCAACACCTCCAATACTAAAACCGTAGCCTTGGTGAGCGTCCATTAAAGCAATACTAGAACCAATTATTCCAGGAAGTTTTGCAACATTTTGTACTTGAGATAATGTTTTGTCTTGCTTTATGTCTTTGATAAGTTTCTCACTAGCAAGAACAAGTCCTGGAACATTCATTTCTCCTGTTTTAGGGATTTCCCACATATTTTCATTAATCTTCTTCACTTCTACCATAAAAAAATAAGTTCAAATTAGTATATAAAATTAATCAAAATCTGTTAGATAATAAATTTTAAAAAGTATGATCCATAGATACATTAATGCCAGCTAGAACTAGAATGAATGTTAAATCAAAACCTTTTGAACAAATAGAACTAGTATCTTATTTAGACAGATTTCAAGATGAGGTAAAGATTTATGCT
>JAAOYK010000045.1 GCA_018221305.1 Candidatus Pacearchaeota archaeon | reverse complement strand
TTTAGTAAGCTTCAAAGTCATAATTTCCATTTACAGAATAAGAAAAAGGCAGGTGATGGAATTGTAACTGGTCATGGAGCCATTAATAAAAGACCAGTTTACATTTATGCCCAAGATTTCACTTTTATGGGTGGATCCATGGGTGCAACACACACTAACAAAATAGCTTCTTTAATGGATTTAGCTTTAAAAAATGGTGCCCCCCTAATTGGTTTATTTGATTCTGGTGGTGCCCGTATACAGGAGGGCGTTGATGGTTTAGATGGAGGGGGTAAGATATTCTACAGAAACACTATTGCCTCAGGCATTATCCCACAAATAAGTGTCATTATGGGACCTTGTGCAGGCATTGCAGTTTATAGTCCAGCTCTAACAGATTTTATTTTTATGGTTGATAAAATTAGTTATATGTTCATTACAGGCCCTAATGTGATCAAATCAGTTACTGGTGAAAAGATTGATTCTGAAGGTTTAGGCGGTGCGTCAGTACATAATCAAAAAAGTGGTGTGGCCCATTTCATTGTTAAAGATGAAAAAGAATGTTTTAAAAAAATAAAGCAATTATTAAGTTACCTACCAACTAACAACTTAGAAAGCCCACCCATAATAGATATGGAGGATAACCCAAATAGGAAAAACGATTCATTGGATAAGATTGTACCAGAAGATCCTAAAAAAAGTTATGATGTTAAGGATGTTATAAAAGAGGTTTTTGATAAGAATTCTTTTTTCGAAGTGCATAAACATTATGCACAGAATGTAGTGGTAGGATTTGTCAGGTTAAATAACGCAGTTGTAGGGATAGTTGCTAATCAAACAAAAATTTTGGCAGGCGTTTTAGATATTAATTGTTCTGATAAGATATCTAGGTTCGTAAGATTTTGTGATTGCTTTAACATCCCTTTAATAAACTTAGTTGATGTTTCTGGTTATTTACCTGGTACAGACCAAGAACATAATGGGATTATAAGACATGGCGCCAAGATACTGTATGCTTATTCTGAAGCAACAGTACCCAAAATAAGCTTAGTTATGAGGAAAGCTTATGGTGGCTCTTATATTGCCTTGGTTTCTAAAGATATGGGTTACGATACGGTAATAGCATGGCCAAATGCTGAAATTGCAGTTATGGGTGCAGAACAAGCCGTAAATATAATTCATAGAAAAGAGATGAAAAATGCAAAAAATGCAGATAAAATACGTAAAGAAAAAATAAAAGAGTTCTCTGATAAATTTTTGAATCCTTATTTAGCTGCTGAGGCTGGCAAAGTAGATATCATAATTGAACCAAAAGAGACTAGGCAAACGTTGATACAATGCTTAGATATGTTGCGTAATAAAAGGAGTTCTATTAGTGAAAAACGAAAATACAAAAAGCATGGTAATGTTCCTGTCTAATGGAAGAGCTAACTATCAAGGTTGATGGAAAAGAGTATAAAGTTAAGGTTGAAGAGTCTTCTAACGGTAAGATTAAAGTTTATCATGATAATGAAGTTTATGAAGTTGAAACTAAAGGAGATATTGGAAAAGAGTTATTTGAAGAAAGTACAGAAGAGATTTCTTCAGAGGGAAAAGACATCATTAAGGCTCCACTGCCAGGGATTGTTGTTGCAGTTAATGTTAAGGCAGGTGATGTAGTTAAAGAAGGAGATTCATTAGTTAAATTAGTTGCAATGAAAATGGAAAATGATATTATCGCAGAAAAAAACGGTATAGTGAGAGATGTGGCGGTAAAAAAGAATGATAATGTCAATAAAGGAGATATCTTAGTTGTAATAAACTAAGAGGCTTCTAATTCACTCCATCTATGCTCTCTTAATTTTATCCCTTGTTTTATTAACAACTTAGTCATCCTTTCATTATCCTTCAAGAGCTCCTTATCTTCAAAATAAGATAACAGTTCTTCTAGCTCTTCTTTGTCAATCATTTCTTTTTACCGTTTGCAGATTTACTTCCAAATAAAATTGAGCACAACACTGTTAATGCCCATGCTTGAAAAACATTGATCCAGAGTAATCCCCCAAATACAAAGTTCCATAACCACATTACAGGGAACGCTAAGATTAAGCCAACTAAAACACTTAAGAGAATTATAAGAAACATAGTATAGCCGATTTCCAACGCTCTTTTCAGGACGGGAACATTTTTTAGTGAGGCCATATAAATTGATGGAATCTGATGAGGTATATAAATATTATTGTTTTTTAAAATAATCTTTTATTAAATATTTTTTTCTATATATTTTATAAATAGATTTTTTCTTAAATGATCCCCATTACAAAAGATTTAAATAAAAATATTAAGTTACTTAGTTACATGAAAAATTTAACAGAACATAGAGTAAGATATGCAGATACAGACCATTTTGGTGTAGTATACTATGCTCGCTACCTGGATTGGTTTGAAGCTGGAAGGACAGAAATCTTAAGAGTTAATAACATAACCTATTCTGAACTTGAAAAACAAGACTTATTCGCTCCTGTTGTTGAAATTAAAGTAAATTATAAGAAGCCCCCAAAATATGATGACTTAGTTGTTTTGGAAACCTCTGTTGAAAATATTGGAAATTCCAGTATTAAATTTAATTACAAAGTCTTTGATAAAAAAACAGATGAATTATTGGCAGAAGCTTATACAGTTAATGTTTTTATTAATAAAGAGATGAAGCCCGTAAGAATTCCAAATGATGTCAGAAAAGCATTGGAGTAAATTAAGGGGTTCTCAAATGCCCTAAACTAAAAGGGGTAGCTTAGAAAATTATCTATATGTTTTTCTGATTCTAAAAAATAATTAATATTTACTGATTTGATTGATAGAAATAAATTAATGTATAATAATCTAAAATAAAAAAATCCCCTCGAAAATTAAAGGGGAATTTTTATTAAAACCACCAATGTATCAAAAGCAGCTCCCGCTCCCACCAAGAATGCTAAAGTAGGGTTAACATTCAATGTAGCTATTGTATACTGGGTCACTGTCTTGAATATCCAAATTGGTATAACTCCGACCTTTAACACAGGGGTGATTAATTTTATGGGAATCATTTACATCACCCCTCATACCTCCATTTCCCAGTACTGGTCTACATTAACATTCCACATTTGGACATATTGTTTCATATAGGGGATGTACCCTTTGGGCACAATAACATGAAACTCGCTAACTCCTGAGGAGAAAGCTAAAAACTGACTTTTAGTTTCATCCAGAGAGATTGTCCTCACAGTTTCTGCCTCAGCAACAATTCTATTGTCGCTACTTGTACCTTGCACATCAGGTATGTGACCACCAATAACATTTGGACGACCATTCCTATGTCCAATATGGTCAGCTTGCACAAACATACCTTCTTGTTCGAGTTTTTTTGCCATTGCTTCTACTAATTTAGTATGGTCTTCTTCAGACCCTATTGTTCTATTACCCATCTTGTATTACCTCCAATTATTTTAAACTCCTTGCAATTAAGGAAATTGCGCCAGCCGAAACAAATATTATTAGCGCAACGGCAAAAATCCATTCAGATCCTATTTGTAGCACATTAGAAACTATTATTCCAGCTGATAATACTCCGATTCCACCAGCACCTACAATGCCACCTATTTTTAAATAGCCCATCTTAGTTCACCTCCATAAATTTTAGAAACCTATAACTAACCGACTAATAATTAAAAAAGAAGTCTACGCAAGATACAGGTTTATCTAGCACAATGCTATAAACCATAAACAATTGAAGAAATACTTAATAAAGTGTTAAATGGGAAAAATGCAAACATCTTGTAACAGAATGGAAATATGAGGAAAAAAGAAACGAATTGAAACAGAACTAAATTTCTGTTCTCATTACATTATTTAGCAGATACCTAGCACTTTAGTGCTAGGAGTCGCCATCCTCCGTAAGTTTTTTCTAACATTTTGATTAT
>JAAOYK010000044.1 GCA_018221305.1 Candidatus Pacearchaeota archaeon | reverse complement strand
GGGTTTCTGAAGGCGAGGGTGGAGAACAAGCTAATAACTATGAAGCACGAAAAGCACAAGTGAATAAAGATAGACAAGCTTTTGCTAAACGAAGAAATAAAAAAAGAAGGACTCGTGCTGCTTAATTTTTCTTAGTTATCTTTGAATATATTTTTATTTATTTATTTTGATAATAGTTTCTTTTTTCAACAAAAGTTTATAAACAATTTATTATTAGTAACTTTAAAGATGAAAAAGGAGATTTTTAAATCTAGATTGAAAAAAGGGAAAAAAAGGCAAAGGCGCGTGATGTCTAGTAAATTAATTATAATCTTAGCAATTTTAATGGTTTTATCATTAGGCGGAGCAATATATTCTAATTATTATTTAATCAAAAATATTGGTAACATGCGTGTTTCTGGTCCAGATCCGTTTGGATTAAATATGGTTGATAACTCTAAAAAATTTGATAGTTCGCCAGATCATGGTGTTTCAAATGTGCAAACTACTGAAAATGAGGTTGGTATGGGGGGGTTAAAGATTAAAAATGATGTTCCTACTCCTGAGTATGGGAAGAGTTCTTTAGTGGTTAGGCATCAGGATGGTTATTTAGAGGCTGGTGATTCTGAGGATATTCTTTGGGCAAATGTTCCTGGATCTCCTTATGCAGCATGGTTGATGATTTATAGTGATCCGTATGGTGTTGAATTAAGGATGGACTCTAGGCCGCTTGCGTCACTCACTGACATTGAAATAAAACTTGCAGTTATAACTAATGACGGAAATCCTGAAGCTATTGAATCAAATAATTCGCTTGTGTTAAGATTTTTAGATGAGAAAAGTTTTGTTGGAAAGACAGTTACTCTTAGACAATTTTATCCAACTGCTGGGCAGGCTTATAATGTGAAAGATGTTATTTCTTACAATGACGGGGTGATTGAACTTGAGCCGCTTAATGGGACGTATGCAGATGAAGGGGTGTACGCAAAGTTCTGGTTAAGTTTTGATGAGGAGTAAATTTTTTTCTTGATAAATGTTTTGATACGTAGTTTTATAAATTCTTATTGTTTTCTTTATGCATGAACAAAAAAGCGGAAAAAAGTATTGTATTTGGAATTTTATTAATTTACTTAGTTTTATTTTTTATAAGTGTTGGTTTGGTTGCAGGAGCGCTTGATAAAACTTTTACTGGTAATCTGTCTGGGTTTGTTGATACTTGGAGATTAAGAACACTCGCCATTGCTGAATCTGGTTATGATAATTATGATTTTCAGCAGCCAGCTCCTCCGCCATCAGACTATGCACAATTTTATTCTGTAGTTGTTGACGGGAGCAGTTATAATTTAGCAATTGATTTGTTTAATAATTCTGGTCTTCCTAGAATTATTAATGTGACTCTTACTAGTGATGCTGGCAGAACTGGTGTTATGAACATTAGTTGGCCAATACTTACCGGTACAACGTATCGAGGGAATATTACTTACTTTGGGGAGGATAGTAGTTATGCTACCTCAATTGGATCTGCAAATTTAAGCGCAACTAATAGTTATGCTTATTCTGTTATTAATAATCAAACAGTTTATGCACAGGTTTACATTGACTGGTATAATTATGGGCCAGACACTCCAACTGCCACAATTAATTCAAGCCTTGGGACAAACAAAACTTTGCAAGGTCTTTATTGTAAGGCTGCAAGTATTAATGATCCTGAAGGAAGTTCGGCCACAGCTTCTGTAAGATGGTATAAAAATGGTGTGCTGGATAATACTCAAAATCCAAGCACAGTTTATTCTGATGGGGCAAATATTGCTATTATGTTGGATTCTGATAATACTACTCGAACTGAGAATTGGAGCTGTTCTATGAGGTTGTATGACGGGACAAATTATAGTTCATGGTCAAGTCAGTCAGAAAATTTAACTATTGAAAATACGCTCCCGACTGTTACGTTAAGTACGCCAAGTGACGATACAGCGTCTACTGATCGGACGCCCACGTTTACCTGGACAAGTGATGACGATGATTCTGGTGATGTTGCTGGTTTAACTTATGAACTAAATTTGACTTCAAACCCTTCAAGTTTGTGTAGTGATAATAATTGGAAAGGTAGTGATACTGTTAGTAAAGAGACGATAAGTACAAGTGAAACATATACTATACCTAATACGTTGTATCTTAAATGTTTGCTTGATAATACTGATTCTTATGATTGGGCTGTGCGGGCTTGGGATGGGGCTGACTATGGGGCCTGGACAACGGCTTGGAATTATTCTGTAAATTCTGTGGTAGACATTAATTTGAATGTTGATGCTCTTGCGTTTGGATCCCTGAATAGAACTAATAGTAATGATACAACTGATGACAATCCTGCACCTTTTAACTTGAGTAACGACGGGAACGTTGAAGTTAATGTGACTGTAAATTTTACTTCCTTGTGGGCTAGCGTCGCTATACCTAGTGATTATTATAATTATACTGTGAGGACTGAGGGTTTACCGTCATGTTATTTTTCTGCTAGAAATGATACATGGTATAATGCAAATACTGTTAATGAACAATTATTGACTCGATTAAATTTTACTGCAGGGTATCAAAGTGGGTGTGATGATGCGCTGATTGATATCTCGTTGCTTGTTCCTCCTAGTGAGCCTGGCTCTACGTCTTATGAATCTACTATCTGGTTTACTGCAAGCTTAGGGGAAGCTTATTAAATAATAAAAATGAAAGTTAATAAAAAATTGGTTATCTCACAATTACTTTTTGTAGTTTTAGCTTTATCTTTTGTATTTTTTATGTACCCTCGAACAAGTTATGTTGTTAGTGGTAATGTTGTGTTGTTTGATTCCGGGAATGTAAATGTTATAATGATTTCAAAAGATTCTGGATTTGCAAACCCTATCTATTATGACTTAACAGAAAGCGGGCGTATCAGGCTAGATCCTGGACATTATTATTGGAAACCAATAAATGGATTTATTAAGGGATTTGCAGGAGAGTTTGAGATTGATTCAAATGCTGCACTATCGCTTGATAGGGGCGAGAATGAGACCAGTTTGGTTAATGTTGGTAATGTTAAATTAAATGTAACAAAACAAGGAACTAGCTTGGTTGGGCATATTGTGCTTGACCCGAGTGATAGTGACGTTGTCGAGGACAAAGGTGTTTATACTGGGGGGCAGGCAGAATGAAAAAGATTGGTTTAATATTATGTAGTGTGGTTATGTTATTGATTGTAATTAGTAATGTTTGCGCGCTTGGAATAACTCCTGCCCGGCGTACTATTGATTATGAAACCGGTAAAAATTCTGTTGTACCAATTAGTGTACTTAATAGTGATCATAAAAATATTGAAGTTGTTTTAATGGTACAAGGCGAACTAAATAAATCAATTAAAGTTTCTCCTGCAAAGCTTGTTTTTGAGCCAAGCGAAGAAAGTAAGACTTTTGAATATAAGTTAGATTTGCCTTCTGGGTTAACTCCTGGATTGCATACTGCAGAAGTTGTGGCCTTAGAAGTGCAAACCAGCGAAGGTGGGGACTTTGTTGGAGCAACTGTTGCTGTTGCTACTCAAGTGCATGTTAATGTTCCGTATCCTGGCAAGTATTTAGATGCTGACTTAAATGTTTTAAATGCTGAGCAAGGGGGTGTTGCAAATTTTATTGTTCCTATTGTTAACAGGGGAAAATTAGGTATTGGTGGTGCACGAGCTTTGATTGACGTGTATAATTTAGATTATGAAAAAAAGGCAAGCATTGAAACTGATCTGTTAGAGGTTGGCGCTAAACAGCGACGAGAACTTTCTGGTCAGTGGAGTGTTGATGTTAATCCTGGTAATTATATCGCAAAGGTGACACTAATGTACGACGGAGAGACCCTTGTGTTTGAAAAACAGTTTTCTGTTGGATCTAGGTCTTTATCTATTGAAAGCATTTTTGTTAATAATTTTCAATTAGGTCAAATTGCAAAATTGCAAATCTTAGTCGAGAATAAATGGGGGGAGGAAGTTAAAGGGGTCTTTGCAAATCTATTAGTGTATAATCATGAAAATCAAGTGATGGCTGATGTTAAATCTTCGACAGAAAATATTCCTTCTTTAGAAAAAAAAGAATTAATAGCATACTGGGATACCGTCGGTGTTGAAGAGGGTGAGTACGACGGTAAGTTAATGGTTAAGTATGGGCAAAAGTCTAGTGATAAAAATTTGGTTTTAAAAGTTAGCGAGGACCGTTTAGATGTTGTTGGCGTCGGGTATGCTATCAGTCCACGAGGTGGAAACGGAGTGGACATCACAATGGTCTTACTGATTTTGGTCGTGATCTTATTAGTTGTTAACTTGGCGTGGTTTGTATTTTTTAAAAGAATTAATTCTAAATCCAAAAAGGCGAGAAAAAAATAAACTTATCGAGGGTATTTTGCTTAGTTTTTAAACTTTCTTTGTCTTAATTTTTACTTTTCTTGCGTAACAAAGTGCTTTTATAATTTTTTAGTGAAAAGTTTTGGTTTAGTTGTATCGTCGATAAACTCTAAAATATATTTTACAAAAACGAAACATTTATATATGGAATTGTTTTTAGGAATTTAGAAAAATTGAGTGATTAAAAAAAAAGATGGTTAACGAAAAAATGCTAGTGGTTTTGATTGTTGCGGCAATCTTGTTATCAGTTGTTTCAATAGCTGTGACTATTTCTACTTTGAATACTAAAATGATTCCGAAATTAAATCCAATTACTATACCTGATGAATCAACAGGCAAAGTAAGCTTAATTATTAATGAGCCTCCAGTGGCTCCTGCGGAGTAGTTTATACGATGGAGCAAAAAAATATTTTAATGATTTTGGCGGTTGCTGCTGTTTTGGTGGCGCTGGTTAATGTTTCTATTACTTTTTTAAAAGTTAATGATTTTCGAAATGCACTTACAGGATTTGCATCAAGTGATACTGGTACTGTAAATATTACTGTTTTAGGTACTCTTGATTTAAATTTTGTCCGAGATACAATTGATTGGGGTGCAGGTGTTGTTTATACTAATGGTACAGAGCCAAATGCTACGTTAACAACACGTGGTAATGGGCAAGCTCTTGTTGTTGGCGGAAATTGGTCAGCGACTAATGTTTATGGGTTTGTTATTGCTAATAATGGTAGTGTTAATGTAACATTAAACCTAACTTCTAATAAAAATGCTACGGACTTGTTTGGTGTAGCTCCAAGTGGATTATCACAGTTTAAGTGGAATATTACTAATAAAGATACAGGATCATGTAGTGGTGCTGGTGGGTCAGGATTAAATACTTTTTATAGTATTAATAAGACTACAGATATTATGTGTCTACAGTTTGGTTCTGCAGCAAGTACTAATGAGATCTTTTTAGACTTTCTAATTCAGGTTCCAGGTGATTATGATGCAGCTGCAAAGGCGAATGTTGAGCAAGAAGTAGTTATCTCTGCAAATGCTACGGTGGCACCTTAAACCTTAAAAATAGTGTGATTAAATGGTTAGTGAAAAAATTATAGTGGCTTTGATTGTGGTAGCAATTTTGCTATCCGTAGTTTCTATAGCTGTGACTATTTCTACAGTTAATACAAAAATGATTCCTAGATTTAGTAATTTAAATTTGCCTGATGAAGATAGCGGGCGTGTCAGTTTAAGGATTAGCCCTACTCCTGAAGGTTTTGGTGCTGGATAATGGAAAACCGTACTCTTTATATTTTAGCTTTTTTAGCAGTTAGTGTGGCTGTTATTAATTTATCTGTTACTTATTTAAAAATTAATGATTTTAGAGAAGCATTTTCTGGTTTTGCAGCAAGTGATACTGGTACTATAAATATTACTGTTTTGGGTAGTGTTAATATTAATTTTATAAGAAATGCAATTGATTGGGGGACTGGTGTTGTTTATACTAATAATTCAAATCCTAATGCTACGTTAACAACGCGTGGTAATGGGCAAGGTCTTGTTGTTGGTGGAAATTGGTCATCGTCCGGAGTTTATGGATTAATCATTGCTAACAATGGTAGTGTTAATGTAACTTTAAACCTCAGTACTGATAAAAATCATACTGATTTGTTTGGTGTAGCTCCAAGTGGATTATCTGCGCTACAATGGAATATTACTGATAAGGATTCAGGGTCTTGTGCTGGAGGAAACTTGGCGTTAAATACATTTTATGATGTTAATAAGACTGTCTCTGAGATTGCGTGTACGCAATTAGGTTCTGCTTCATCTAAAAATGAAATCTTTTTAGACTTCTATATAATGATTCCTGCAGATTATGATGCAGCTGCAAAGGCTAATTTGAATCAACAGGTTGCAATTTATGCTAATGCTACGGTTGCTCCTTAATTAATCTATGGACTCTAAATCTTTTTTAGTTGCTGTTTGTTTTATTATTTTAATGGTCTCAGTTGTACATGTTAGTGTAACTTATTTAAAAATTAATGATTTTAGAGAAAAAGTAATAGGTTTTGCATTAAATACTGCTGGATCTTTAAATATAACAGTGTTAAGTTCTATTGATATTAATTTTACTTCAAGAAATATTAATTGGGGGCCTGGAAGTGTCAATGTTAGTGGTGGATATCTTAATGCTACACTTATCACCCGTAGGAATAATACTGCTGAAGTTAGTGGTGGTAATTGGTCTGTTACTAATATTTCTGGCTTGCTTATTGAAAACGTTGGTAATGTTAATGTAAGTTTGAATCTTTCTTCAAGCAAAAATGCAACAGACCTTTTTGCAGGTACAAGTAATACTAATCAGGCATTTGAGTGGAATATAACTAATGGTGCTCCTGGAAGTTGTAGTGGGGGCACAATACTCTTAAATACGTTTATTAAGGTTAATAAGAGCGTCTCAGACGTTGCATGTGCACAATTAGGTGCTGTTGCCTCTAAAAATAAAGTTTTTATTGATATTTTATTAGCAGTGCCTTATGATTTTGATACGTCAAAGATTAATGTTGAGCAAAGTGCTACAATAACTGCTACAGCAGTTGTTGCATAAAAAATGAAAAAGCTTTATAAATTTTCTTTACTAACTAATTAAAATGAAAAGTGGTTATCTATTGTTGTTTATTGTAATCTTAGGAGTTTTTGTATCATTAGCTAATATTATGACAGTTTATATGAAAGTTTCTGAGTTTAGGCAAGTTATTCATGGGAGGCTTACTCTTGACGGAGAGATTAATTTAACTATTGAAGGTTTTGTTGGGATTACTGTAAATCGAGATTCTATTGTTTGGGGTAATGGGTCTGTTAATGTGACTGGCGGGTATCAAAATGCTACCTTGTACACTCAACGTGATGATGATGGTGTAGTGCTTCAGGGTAACTGGTCTGGGGCTAATGCAAAAGGTCTTATCCTTGAAAATATTGGAAGTGTTAATGCTACTATTTATTTAATGGCTGGAAAAGATGCGCATGCTTTTTTTTCAAGTTCTAGTAATTCTAATGAAGAATATAAATGGAATATAACTAATAAAGAAACTGGTAGTTGTAATGGTGGTATTACAAAAAATGTATGGATTGATGTTAATACCTCGAGTCCTGGAACAATTATTTGTGATGAATTTGACGTTGTTACGACCCGTGATGAGATTTATATTGATTTGTTAATTACAGTGCCTTATGATGCTGCAAATATCGGGGAGCAAAGTGATACCTTGCTAATAACAGCATATCCTGCATAAATTGTAGAAAGATATAAAAACAAAGATTGAGTTTAAAGAATATGATCTATAAAAAGAGTGTAATGATTATTTTAATTGTGGTTATTTGTATAACTCCAATCACTGCCTTAGGTCTTACTCCTGCAAAAGTTATTGCTCATTATTATCCTGGCGGATATATGAGCATGACATATACTACCCTTAGTACTCAACCAGATTATGTTTATCGAATCTATGCTGATGGTGATTTTTCTAAGTCTGTTCAGTTTGATAAAACTTCAATAACTGGTGGTGGTGGGTTTTTAATGAATCTAACTTTTCCAGATACAGCTCCAAAATATGGTGAGAATTTATTATATATTCATATAACAGAAAATAAGCGTAAAAGTTCTGGTTTTTCTACTATTGTTAATGTTGGTGCATTGATTAAGATATTAGTACCTTATCCTGGAAGATATGCAGAGATTGAAGGTTTTGGTGTACAAACTGTTAATGAAGGTATGAAATCTGATATCGGTATGGAAGTTATTAATAGGGGGGAGGAAAATTTAGAAGTTTCTCCACTAGTTGAACTTTACTCTTCTGGAGAACTTATTCATAAGGTTGTGTTTGATAAAACTTTTATTAATAATCGTAGTTTTAAGGAGTTTAAGGCAACGATTGATACTACTGATTTTCCACCCGGGCCTTATGAAGCTTATGCATATGTTGATTATGGTGGGGGAATTGCTAATGCTACTTTTGACTTTTTAATTGGTACACTTTTTGTTGATGTTATTAATTGGACAAAAAAAGTTCCAACAGGTGGTTTAAGCCCATATCTTGTTGAAGTCGAAAGTAAGTGGAATAATAATATTGACAGAATTTATGCAATGGTTAATATAACTAATGAAACCGGGGAAGTTGCAAGTTTTAAAACTTCGCCAACAGACCTTCCAAACTGGCAAAAGGACACTGTTTCAGCTTATGTGGACGTAGAAAATGTTAATCCTGGTATTTATGATGCAAAAATTGTTTTAATTTATGAAGATGTTAACACGACTAAAGATTCTTTTTTAGAAGTTTATGCTTTAGAACAACCTTTTTTCACTAAAAAAGTAATTATTACGCTCTCTATTGTTGGTGGGGTGCTTGTTTTGATTTTACTAAATGTATTGCTTTATGTTTTTTTGTTAAGGAGGAAAAATAAAAATGGACAGAATTAAAAAACGTTTTAAAAATAAACGATCTTTAATGATTTTTATAATTATTTTGGCGATCATTATTTTAGTTTTACTGATATATCTTTTTGGTCAACTTTTAGAATATTTGTCAATCGTTGAAAAACAAAGAATTAAAGCAACAGTTTTTGTTGGGGACAATCCTGGTATTGATCTTAATACTACTGCATTAACTTTTGGAATGGTTCAAAGGGGTGGGGGTTCTGCAACACGAAAACTTATCTTGGATAATTCTGAGGACAAGAACGTTAAGATAAAAATTTATATTGAAGGTAATATTAGTCAATTAATGCAAGTGTCTGATAATAATTTTATCTTAGGACCTGGAGAGATTAAAGAAGTAAAATTTACAGTAATCCCTGGTGATCTGGATGGTGGGTGGTACCTTGGAGAGGTTATTGTTTACACGCAAAAAGCTACAATAAAATAATTGTATTAGCGCAGAACAAAAAGGTATTTAAGCAAATATTTCTTAATTTAGTTATGAAAAAAGAGAAAATTAAACAAAGTTTTAGCTTTGCTATTATTATTTTTTTAGCATTAGTTTTATCATTTGTTTTATTGTTAAATTTAAAAGTAGTTCATGCTGATGGCGACGGTAATGTTTCAATCGGTGTGCTTGGTGATGGGTTTTGGATACAAGTTAGTGCGCCTCAAAATATTACTTATACTTTTAGCACTTTTCAAAATTATACAATTCCTTTAAATGTTTCAAGTAATAGAAACGTTGTGTCTTGGAATTATACTTTATCGAATGGGACTATAATTAATGAAAGCGTACCTTTTTCTCCAAACACTACGTTTCAGGCAGTTCAAGGCGGCAACCTGCTTTATGTAAGCGGTACTGATGCTGGAGGAAATGTTCGTACTGAGACTGTCTATTTTGAAGCATTTTATAACAATTCTTCGCCAATTATTTATAATCTTAATAATGAATTATTTGTTTGTGAAGATCATAGTCTTGGATATTTGTATTCTGGTGGATATTATTTTTTAGTTAATAATACTGATTTAGATATTTTACAATCGTCTATTAGATCTTTGGATATCTCGACTGGTTATTTTTATATTAATCCAGAATATACTTCTGGGGCTGACCCTGAAGTATTTTTATTATTTTCATCTACACTTACTAGTGGAAATTTGTTTGGTGTGCATACTGGATCAAGAACTTTTGAAAGAGAAATTAATATTAAGGATTATCAATCTTTTCCAGATCGTAGTGATTCTCAAAATGTTAATTTTACATTAATTGAAGTTAATGATCTTCCAAATCTTCTTCCAATTCCTGTTCAGACCATTTGGACAGCCGGTCCAAATTCTACGTTTACATACACTGTAAGCCCAACTGATGAAGAGGATGGAAATTTGGCTGGGGGAAATTTAAATATTAATCTTAGTTTTGCAGGCGGAGAAGATCTGTTCACGATTAATACTTCTACTGGGTTGATGAATTATACTGCAAAAGCAAATGATACTGATGGGGGGGTTTCGAAAGTTTATGATATAACAATTTGTGCTACTGATCGGGGTCTTTTGGCATCACATCCTAGTTTGGGATTGTGTTCTGCAACAGGTACAACCCCACTTTCAGACTGTGAAACTTTTGGGTTAACAATAACTGAACAAAATCGGCCGCCAGTAATTATTTCTTATACTCCTGTAAATTATACGCATGCTATTGGAAGTACAACTAATCTTTATTTTAGTGTAGATACATATGATCCTGACGGAACTATTCCTGATATTTATTGGCTTGTTGACGGGGTTGTAAAAGAAATTAATTATAGTAATAGTAGTGATACTTTTTGGTATAATTTTGGTTGTGATACTTCAGGATATCATGAGGTTAGTGTTAATGTTTCTGATGGTTTGTTAAATACTTCCTTAACTTGGAACTATACTTTAAGTCCTGTTTCGTGTATTGTCAGTGGGGGGGATAGTAGCGGCGGTGGTGGTGGTGGGAGCCCGAAAATACTTTTTTGTGAAGAATTATGGGGATTTGAAGAATGGCAGCAATGTGTAAAATTAGATGATGGATATTCACAAGGTTTAATTGATTCAGGGTCTATGAGCTTATTAAAGACTCGGTGTACGCTTTTTGGTTGGGACATTGCTGCATGCGGGTTTCAGATACGTAAGGTTACTGATGTTAATTTATGTGGTACAAATGTAAGTAAACCTGCAGTGCTTCGTGAATGTCAGTATAGTCTTGACCCAACTTGTTCTGATGGTATTTTAAATTGTCATGACGACAGTTGTGAGATTTTTGTTGATTGTGGGGGTCCGTGCACGCCGTGTCCTACTTGTTCTGATGGTGTTACTAACCAAGGAGAAAAAGGTATTGATTGTGGGGGTCCGTGCCCAGCATGCCCTGTAGAAATTCCTGTAGATGTACAAAAGATTTTGTTTTATATTGTTTTTTCATTGTTTTTATTAATCTCGATTGGATTAATCATCTTTTTCGTAGTTAGATACAATAGAACTAAGAAAGAGTTTGATCGTGAATTGCAGAACAAGTATAAAAGGCTTGAATGAATAGATTTATATAGTTACTTTGAGTAACTATTAATAACTTAAAGTTACCCTAAAATGAAGAATAACCAAAAAGAGGCCGGATCTGTTGTTAAAATAGATAAATCCTTATTAAAAGATGTTGATAATTTTATAAAAGAGGGTGATAACCATTTTAGATTTTCAAATAAAAAGCAATTTATTGATAGGGCCGTTTATGAATTTTTAAAAAAGGAGAAAGAGATAGATGACAAAAAGTAATATTTTTAGATTTAAACTATTCTTAGCAATCTTTTTAGTTGCACTAATTCTTATGGCTCTTATACTTGCTAAACCAACTTTTAATTCTGGGGCTGGTAAGGTTTATTATACACAAGAAGATTCTAGTCCAATTTATACCTATAATTTTAGTGCTAATGTTACTGATCTAAGCCCTGGAGATCGTTTTACATTTATTGGATTAAATGTTACTCCTATCAATCCTTCTTTAGATGATCCAATTGATTTTTATTTTATTGATCTTGATTCTAATACTGGGATAATGACTATTAATTCTACTCTGGATAATGAGTCTGGGAGTTTTAATGTGAGTTTAAATGTTGTTAATACTACTGGGTGGGGTGATACTGCTCCTTTTTATTTTGTAGTTAATGCAACAAACGATTTTCCAGTCTTTACAACATTAAACTCTAGTTATGTTTTAGTGCAAAATATTAGTTTTAGTACGTCCTTTGATGCTACAGATGAAGAATCACATTATCCATTGCGATTTAATATATCATTTTTTGATAACTGTAGCCTTGCTGCGTGGAGTAATCGAACAAATTGTACCCTGCTTACAGTAAATACGACCTCAAATACAACCGGATCAATAAATCATACTGCTCTTTATAATGATGTAGGAATTTATTATGCAAATCTTACTGTGATGGATTATGGTGCAAACTATGCGTGTAGTTCGGGTTATTGTTCTAATGATTACTCTGAAAATAAAACTACATATTCAAGTATTGTAACTTTTAATGTGTTGTCAATTCTAGATGTTGATATTAGTGATTGTCAAAATTCTATTTTTCAGGAAAATCAGTCTAATACTTGTAATATTACAATTTATACAAAGGGTGCCACAGATGGATTAGATATTGAGACACATTCTTTTTTAAGAAATTATGTGGGAAATGTAGCTAACACTAGCTGGTTTTATTCTGACACTACTACTACTTCTGCAGATTTCACAAAAATATTGGTTGTAAATGTTACACCTGATAAGGCCGAGGTTGGTAATTGGACAATACAATTAAATGTTACTGATACAACTACTGGGGATAATTCAACAACTAGCATTAATATTTATGTTAACAGAAGTTATAATGCTAATCCGTACCTTAATCCTATAAGTGATGTAATTACATCTATTGACTTTTTGACAACAATAAATCTTAGTGCATATGACAATGATCATTTAATTCCAGATAGAAATGCTAGCTTTGGAGGGTTTGATGAGATTTCTAATTTTACATTACAAGTATTTAATAGATCAAACTTTAGTGACCCAGAAAGTGTTACTGGATTTAATATAGATGTGCTTTCTATGCCTGTTGGTGATACTAATCAGACAACCGCTGAAATTGTGTTTACTGCTGTGGAAGCAGATATTGGGAATTATACTGTAAATATTACTGTTAATGATGTTGATGGTGCAATTTTTAATCGAATGTTTAATTTATCTATTATTAATAATACTGCTCCTCTTTGGAATGATTCAAAAGGTTATACATTTAACTGGACAGCAAATTCTACATATGCTTCTACTCAAATATTTACTCTTGATCTTCAAAGTGGAGGTTATGTTTGGGACATTGATGCTGGAGATACTTTAACGTTTGAAAATACGACATCAAGTATGCTATCCTTTAATATGGACGCTAATGGGTTAATTAATTTTACACCGTATAAGCTAGACGTTGGTATGTATAATGTGACGATTCTTGTGACTGATGCATTAGGCTTGACAAACTCGTCAATTCTCACTTTTAACCTATCAAATATTAATACTGCCCCGATAATAATAAAAAGTCCTACAGGTAATGAAATTACTGATGAAGATAATGTAACTTCTTTTACTTTTTTTATTGATGATGATGACATACTTATCCGGGACAAAGCTTTGTACAATGAATCACATTTGGTTAACCTAACAATTAGTGGGCCTAATACTAACTTGTTTACATTAACAAAGACTGGCTCAGTTTTCCCTCTTTTTCCTAATCGAACAGAATATGTTGCTAGTTTTGTGCCTAACAAAACAGATGTTGGAGTGTATTTAATATCATTAAATATTACTGATATTAATAATGCATCTGTTGCTTTGAATTTTAATTTAACAGTGAATGAAATAAATCATGGGCCAGAGTTTCTTGAAATTTTAAATCAAACGTTAACTGTTAATTCTACCTTTAGTTATCATATAAATGCAACTGATGTTGAAGATGGTAATTCTAATGATTCTGCGTCAGGAAATCCGAATATAACGTTTTCTTATAGTTTTGTTAATGATGGGTTAACACCTGGATTTTTGAATTCTACTAATTTTAATACTTCGACTGGGTTGATAAACGCGTATTTAAATTCTAGTCAGGGTGGATCTTATCATGTGAATATTACTGCAAATGATTCTGTTGGAAAAGTTGGATCTGTGGATTTTTGGGTTTTTGTTTATGATACTCCTTTAATAGAATTTCCTGGGCTTAGCAATACGTTTAGTTTAGTTGAAAATACGAGTGCTAATATTACTGTAAGGGCTGTGCATACAATGCAGGACAATTTGACTTATGCTTTTTATGTTAATGGTAATCTTCGGTCTAGTATGAATTATTATGGTAATTCTACAAATCTTACTTGGGCATATACGCCAGGTTTTAATGATGAGACTAATGGGTCAAAGAATTTAACATTATTAGTGTACAATGCAGATTATCCAAGCTTAAATGCAACACGTGCTTGGAATACTACTGTTGCTTATACTAATTATCCTTTACAATTTTATAGTAATATCGGCGGTGGTGGTGGGACTGTTGTTGGGACTTCGCCATATACTTTGACACTTTCTGATTATTTTAGAGATTTGGATGCTAATGATAGTTTGCATTATCAGGTTATCGGATTTATTGATGAAGAGCTAAGCGTAGGTGGCGGAAATATTACTACTGCTATTACAAACTGGACAAACGGTACTAACCCTACGATTGTTTTTACTGCATCTAGTGATAGTGTTGCACTTTATAGGATTACTGGCTATGAAATTAATGAAACTGATTCGTCTGTAATACGTAGTGTTGTTAGTAATAATTTTACGTTAACCTTAAATGTTGATACTACGCCTCAACCTCAAATTGTTCCATCAAGTGGTGGTGGCGGGAGTGTTCCTGTTCCAGTATCTTTTAAGCTTATAGCCCCGGGCCAGGTGTCTGCTACTTTTTATCAGTATATTGATATTCCTCTTGAATTGCAAAATACTGGTACTCAGGGTTTTAATGAAATCACTCTTAAAAATATTGTTTATAGTGATAGAGTACTAGATCCAGATATTGAAGCAAAGTTTAGTAATAATTATTTTAGCAGTTTAGCTCCAGGGCAGTCTCATTATTTTAATTTGACAGTTTATCTAAACACTAATGAAACTGGGGTTTATGAAATTGTTATTAACGCTACATCAGAAAATCCTGAGTATACTGACTGGGCAATTATACAAGTTAATGTTTTGGAGAGAAATACTTCTTCAAGTGAAGAAATGTTAATTTTTACTGAAGAGTTTATTGCAAGAAATCCTGAATGTGCTGAGATAACAGAAGTATTAAACGAAGCAAAACGATTTTTTAATGCTGGACTTTATGAGCAAGCAAAACAAAAAGCACAAATTGCAATAGATGCTTGTAAAGAGTTTATTTCTCAGGCACCAATTGCATCTCCAAGGTATAAATTTAAAGAAATCATCTCAAACACTAATAATTATTTGATCCTTGCAACCATTCTTGCATTTTTAGCAGGTATTGCTTATTATGCATTTAAACGGTCAAGGTTTAAGCGAACAGTATTGGGAACAACAGAGAAATATAAAAAAGAGTCTTCGATATCTTAAAAAAAGGGTTTTTTCCTGAAATTTTATTGATTTTTTAAAAATCCCTGATTTTTGGTGATTTTTTATTTTATCGTCGATAAAACTTGTTTGGGGTATAGAAACCTTTATAAATGAAGATGTTTTGTTTTCCATATAAATATAGAGATTAGATTAAGAGTGAGGGAGATTATATTTACAAAAAAATTCAGTTTAACTAACTAGGTGTTAGTCACATCTATCTAGTTTTGTTTATTGAATTGGGAAAAGATTATAAAAATGTCAGACAAAGAAAATTTTTAATTTTCGAGCCTGTCATTTTATCTTGGGAAAATCATAAAAATGTCAGACGGAAAAGATTACAAAGCAGAAAATATTAAGGTTCTTGAAGGCTTAGAAGCTGTTAGGAAGCGGCCAGCAATGTATATCGGAGGAACTGGTAAAGATGGTCTCCATCATTTAGTTTATGAAGTTATTGATAATTCTATTGATGAACATATGGGCGGATTTTGTGATACTATCTGGGTTACAATAAATAAAGATGGTAGTGTTACTGTTAGAGATATTGGTCGTGGAATTCCTGTGGGCATTCATCCAACTTTTAAAAAACCAGCTCTTGAAATTGCTTTAACAAAACTTCATGCTGGAGGAAAGTTTGAAAAATCTGCATACCAAATTTCTGGTGGACTTCATGGGGTTGGTGTAAGTTGTGTGAATGCATTGTCTACTAACTTAAAAGCAGTTGTAAGGCGTGATGGAAAGATTCATCAAATGGAATTTAATATTGGTAAACCTAAATATAAATTGAAAATTATGGGTAAGTGTGATAAAAAAGATACAGGTACAGAAATAACTTTTCATCCTGACAAAAGTATTTTTTCTACTGTTGAGTTTGATTTTAATGTTCTGAAAAAACGTCTTCAAGAGATCGCATTTTTAAATTCTGGTGTAAAAATTATTTTAGAAGATATGCGAAATGGTAAAAAAGAATTATTGCATTATGAGGGCGGATTAATGCAGTTTGCTGAGCATATTAATAAAAATAAGACTGCGCTGCATAAACCCGTATATTTTAAACGTGAAAATGCAGACGGAACTGTTGTTGAGGTTGCTATGCAGTATAATGATGGATATAATGAAAACATTTTTGGTTTTGTAAATACTATTAATACAACTGAAGGCGGGACACATATTTCTGGATTTAAAACTGCACTTACACGTACAATTAATGATTATGCTAATAAAAAAGGAATGTTAAAAAATATTAAGTTAAGTGGTGATGATGTAAGGGAAGGTCTGACTGCAATTATTAGCTTAAAAATGCGTGAGCCTCAATTTGAGGGGCAGACAAAGACAAAGCTTGGAAATAGTGAAATGAAAGGAACAGTGGATTCTATTGTTTCGGTTGCATTAGCAGAATTTTTAGAAGAAAATCCTGGTATTTCTAAAAAGATTGCAGACAAGTCTGTAAGTTCTGCAAAAGCACGTAGTGCAGCAAGAAAAGCTAGAGATTTGGTTAGGCGAAAGACGATTGTTGGTTTTTCAGGTCTTCCAGGAAAATTAGCAGATTGTTCTAGTAAGAAAACTGAAAATACTGAAATTTATATTGTTGAAGGGGATAGTGCGGCGGGTTCAAGTAAGATGGCGCGAAACAAAGAATTTCAAGCGATATTACCATTAAAAGGAAAGATCTTAAATGTTGAAAAATCTAATCCAACAAAAGCATTATCTAGTGATGAGATCATTAACCTGATTACTGCCATAGGTACTGGGGTTAAAGAAAATTTTAATTTGGCAAAACTCCGATATAGTAAAGTAATAATTATGACAGATGCGGATGTTGATGGGAGTCATATTAGGACGTTACTTTTAACTTTCTTTTTTAGATATGTTCCAGAACTTATTGAAAACGGCAATATTTATGTTGCAGTTTCTCCATTATATCGGGTTAGAAAGAAAAAGGATTATTATGTTTATAGTGATGCTGAATTAAAACGAACTATTGCACGTCTTGGTGGAGGGGATGTTCAAAGATTTAAAGGATTAGGTGAAATGAACCCGCAGCAGTTATGGGATACAACAATGAATCCTAAGACACGTATCTTGAAAAAAGTAAACATTGAAGATGCTGTCTTAGCAGATGAAACTTTTTCAATGCTTATGGGTGATGTTGTTGGCCCTAGACGTAGATTTATTGAAACTAATGCAAAGATTGCTGAGGTGGATCTATAAAAATGAAAATACAACTAGCTTACAGATATACTGGAGAGGATCCAGATAAATTAAAAGAAATTTTAAAAAGTATTATTGCAATTTTGGAAGAAAAAGGTCATGAAACTTATACTCCAATTTTAGATTCAGATTCTAGTTCAATGAGTAAACAAGAAATTTATACAGATGCTCTTAGAAAAATGGATGATACAGATATTTTACTTGTATATATGAGTTCTAGTGAAAAAAGTGAAGGAATGTTAGTTGAATTAGGATATGCATTAGGTAAAGACAAAAAAGTTATTTTGTGTGTTGATAAAACTGTTGATGAAACAAGGGTAAGATATTTTACAGAAGATATAATTGAGTTTGAAGATGTTAATGATTTGTATGATAAATTGAAAGCATTGGATATCTAAAAATGATAAGTAATAATATTGGTTTAAAGGATGGAACTTATAGATTGACAATAACTGACAGAGAACCGGGCGTAGCTCATACATCTTTTGTTGATACAGATGGTGAGGAGATTTATATGCCAATTCTAACTGGTCATTTGGATGAACGAGTAGGGTCTGATTATTTTAATAAAGGAAACTGTTTTAATATGGTCATAAGTAATAATGGAAGAAACCGCGAGTATATTCCTATTCCCTTTAAAATTGATTAAAAATAAAAATGGCAAAAGACGAACAAACAACTACTGAAGAAACTGACGAAGTAGAAGCTAAGAATAACAGCAATGGTGATATGGAAAAGTTAGAGAAGTCAGAACTTAATTTACGAGACATGGATGAAAATCGGGTTGTTGGTACTGAGATTAGTACTGAGATGAAGCAAGCGTATATTGATTATGCAATGAGTGTTATTGTAAGTAGAGCTTTACCTAGTGTCGAAGATGGATTAAAGCCAGTTCATAGACGTATCTTGTTTGCAATGAAACAAATGGGCTTAGAAAAGGGTATGACTAAAAAGAGTGCAAGAATTGTTGGAGATACGATGGGTAAATATCATCCGCACGGTGATATGGCAATTTATGATTCAATGGTAAGGATGGCTCAACCATTTTCATTAAGATATCCTTTGGTTCATGGTCAGGGGAATTTTGGTTCAATGGATGGAGATAATGCGGCTGCTTCTCGTTATACTGAAGCAAAGCTTGCAAAAATATCTACAGAATTGCTTCAAGATATTGAGAAAGAAACAGTAAAGTTTGTACCTAATTTTGATAATTCATTAAAAGAACCAGTTGTGTTGCCTGGAAAAGTTCCTAATTTGTTGATTAATGGAAGTAGCGGTATAGCTGTTGGTATGACGACTAATATTCCCCCACATAATTTGATTGAAGTATGTGATGCGGTTATTAAAGTTATTAACAAGCCTCAGGTTACAATTGAAGAATTGATGGATATAATGCCAGGACCAGATTTTCCAACTGGTGGGAAGATCGTCGCAGAGAATTTAAGGACATTGTATGAAGGTGGTAGGGCAAGTTTTGTTTTGCGTGGAAAGACCCTTATTGAAGCTAAAAAAGATAAAGAGTCTATCATCATTACTGAGATTCCGTATCAGGTGAATAAGTCTACATTAGTTAAGCAAATTGCTGAGCTTGCTAGAGACAAAAAACTTCCTGATGTAAAAGATATTAGGGATGAGTCTAGTAAGGGTAAAGTTCGTGTTGTCATTGATTTGAAAAGGGGCGCTAATAGTCAATTTACAATTAATAGGTTATATAAATCAACACGCCTGCAGTCACGTTTTGATGCGGTTCTTGTTGGATTGGTTGCAGGAATACCAAAGCAACTTAGTTTAAAACAAATTCTGGAAGTTTATATTAAGCATCGCCGTAAGATGATAAGAAAACGTACTGAGTTTGATTTAAGAAAAGCTGAAGCACGCGAACATATTGTTAAGGGATTACTAATCGCTTTGAAAAATCTTGATGCTGTTATTACAACTATCAGAAGAAGTCGTATTACTAGTGAAGCTAGTGAAGCATTACAGAAAAAGTTTAAACTAAGCAAAAAACAGGCTGACGCAATTCTTGAAATCACATTAAAGCAATTAACATCACTAGAGCATGAAAAACTCAAAAAAGAAGAAAAAGATTTATTAGAAAAAATTGGAAAATTACGTAAAATTTTAGGTGATGAGGGTGAAATTTTAAAGATTATAAAGTTTGAGTTAAGTGAATTGAAAAAGGATTATGGTGATACAAGGCGAAGCAGCATCTTGCAAACTATTAGGGAAATTAATGAAAGGGATTTAGTACAGAAGAAAGAAGTAATAGTTAATATTACTGAGAAAGGTTATATTAAACGAATGCCTTTACGTGTATATAATGAACAAAAACGTGGTGGTAAGGGTGTTATCGGGGCAGAGCTTACTACTGAAGATTTTGTTAAACAGATTATTAGTTGTTCAACTCATGATCAATTATTATTGTTTAGTGAACGTGGAAGATTATTCTGGTTAAAAGCATACAAGGTTCCAGAAACTCAACGTCAAGGAAAAGGTCAAGCAATAATTAATTTGTTAAATATTAAAGATGATAAAATTACTAATGTAATGTCTGTGAAGAAGTTTGAAGATTTCCTTTTCATGGCAACAAAGAAAGGTCATGTGAAAAAGATTAGACTAGACCTTTTTGCAAAGCCACGAAATGCTGGGGTTAGGTTTGTTAACTTACCGCTTGACAATTCTGACTTTGTTGTGGGTGTTAAAAGAATTAAAGAAGGCCAGGAAGTAATGCTTGTTACAAAAAAAGGTCAGGCAATAAAGTTTGATTCGGATAGTGTTAGAAACATGGGCAGAGCAAGTTACGGGGTTACTGGAATAAAGATGAATCCTGGAGATGAAGTTGTAAGTTTAGAGATTGTAAAGGATCCTCAAAGCTCAATTTTAACTATAACTGAGAAAGGGTATGGGAAAAGAAGTAAAATTGATGATTATAGAAAAACTGGCCGTGCTGGAAAAGGAGTAATAAACTTAAAAGTTAGTGATAAAACTGGAAATGTTGTATCAACTATTGATGTTAAAGACAAGGACAAATTTGTAGTATCAACTAAGAAGGGTATTGCAATACGTACTGGTGTTAAAGATATTAGGGTAATGGGTAGGGCAACAAGTGGTGTTAGGATAATCAAATTACAGTCAACAGACAGAGTAGTGGACATTGCAAAACTTGTGACTGAAAAAGATGTCCCAACAGATAGCGGTGAAAGTTCTGAAGCTAAATAAGGAAAACAAAAAAATATAAATTTATTTAATTTTTCATTACCAACAATTTTAAATACGTCTTTGTTTACTATAATTTCATTTTCTAATCACGAAAATGCCTATAAAATGCAATTAAATATGCCAGTAAAACTTGAAGAGATTGTCAGCGATATTAAAAATATTGGCGGACAGAGCATGTTAGTTGGAGGTGCGGTTATTGATACTTTACAAGGGAATCCTATAAAAGATTTTGATGTTGAAGTTTATGGGTTGAGTTTGCAAAAATTAGGTGAAGTTTTAGAAAAACACGGAAAATCAAGTCTTGTAGGTCAGGAGTTTGGTATAATTAAGCTTAGAACTGATAGCTTTGAATATGACTTTAGTGTGCCTCGTCTTGAAAATAAGGTTGGTTTAGGGCATAAGGATTTTGAAGTAGAATTTCAGCTTAGTTCAGGTATAACCCCCCTAGAAGCAGCAAAACGGCGCGATTTAACAATAAACTCTATGTTTTTTGATTTAGATAAAAAAGAATTAACAGATCCGTATAATGGGCAGGCTGATTTAAAAAATGGGGTTTTGCGGCATACATCAAATCAATTTAGTGACGATCCATTACGAGTATTGCGTATAATGCAGTTACTTCCAAGAAAAGGAAAAACTGTTTATCCAGAAACAATTGAATTGTGTAAATCTATGAAGGATGATTATCAGTATTTAGCAAAAGAGCGCGTTTTTGAAGAATGGGATAAGCTTTTATTAAAAAGTGATAACCCAAGTTTGGGTTTACAATTTTTAGTTGATTGTGATTGGATAACTCATTATCCTGAGCTTGATAAACTTCGTTATACAGATCAAAATCTTGGTTGGCATCCTGAAGGAAATGTATGGAATCATAATCAATTAGTTATTGATAATGCTGCAAAACTTAGGCATAATTTGCCTGATTCATGGAAATCTGCTTATATGTTTGGATGTTTATTGCATGATGTTGGAAAACCCTCTACTACATTAGAAGATTTGACTGCGCATGGGCATGATGAAGCAGGATTTGAGCCTGCTAGGGCGTTTATGAAGCGTATAACTAGTGATAAGAAGTTAATCTCAAGGGCGGCTGATCTTGTTAAATATCATATGCGGCCAGGAAATCATAAACGTCAGGGGGCAGGTGAAAAAGCATGGAGGAGGCTTCATAATAAGGTTCCGCTTAATGTTATTGCGTATGTGTCTAAAGCAGATGGATGTGGAAGGCCTGGTAAAAATCTTGAAGATGTGCATGAAACAAGTAATCGTGCTTTAGAATTGTTTGAGAGTTATGGTCCTGATCCAATTCCTCAGGTATTGATGGGTAGAGATTTAATTCAACAAGGTTATGTTCCTGGGCCAATCTTTGGAGAAATGTTAAAAAATGCTTATGATATTCAGATTGACGAAGGAATTGATGATAAACAAGAATTATTGACAAGGATTAAAGAACTTTATGAATAAAAATTAGGATCATGTCTTTGTTTTTTTAATTCTTCATTTTCTTGTTCTAATGCTTTAATTTTTCTTTTTAGCTCGACCATTTTTAATTCTCTTCCAATTGCTATATTATTTATTTGCTTAAGATGGTTTTCTGTCCTTTTCCTGTCTGTGACGTCCTCACAAATACATACAGTTCTTGTAAATTCTCCGAGCTTATTTTTTAATGCTCCTGAGTTAATATTAACATCAATAATTGTTCCGTCTTTCTTAATCATTTTATATTCCTGATTATGAAGATAGCCCCTTGTTAAGACTATGTTTAGAGATTCTTGTGCTTTTTCTAAATAATTTGGATGCATTACTTTTGCTATTGATTCACCTATTAATTCACTTTTTTCATAGCCTAAAACTCTTTTTATCTGATTATTACAATCAATTAGGATTCCATTTTTGTCAATTGATGATATTAAGTGCTGAGCGGCATTAAATATTGTTTGATCTTCCTGATAGGGTATTTTTTGGTCCATTTTCTAGGAGTTTACCAGGAAATTTGTGTATAAAAATATTTGTTTACTTGTGGTGCTTAATGGTTACTAACTTTTTTGATCTATAAATTCTGTATATTTTTTTAAGAATTCTAAAAATGCCATGTCTTTTGGCTTACCAAGTTTATTAAGTATGAAATCTCTTTGAGATTTGTTGTCTAGTTCTGGGATTTCTTCGCTGTTATATTTTTGTGAAAAAAATAAGCATTTTCCTACTAAGTCTGAGTAACTTCTTGATGTCTTATGGCATGCATTCATTAATTTGTCAAGTATTGGTTTAAATTTTTTTTCGTTCAGTTTTATTACTATTTGTTTTGTCATTGTATACAAATATAAGAAATACTTTAGATTTAAGCTTTATTACACTAATGGTCACCAATGGTGCTCTTTGCTTTTGTTTGTAATCTCCCTTATTAAAACTAAAATGTTGAAAAAGTAAACCATTCGGAGTTGCGGGGTATTTTTTTTGTTTATTAGTTACTCATTATTTCTATTCGATTATAGGGACTGTTCATTTGTTCATATAACCAACTTGCTTGAGTTGACCTTACCTTTATTTTTTTATCTAAAATATACCAAAATAAGGGGTTAAACACAAAAAATTAATTAATTAATTAATTAATAATAAGACTAAGAATATTAAGAATAGTTTTTCTGAAAGCAAAAAATAGTTGTAAGGTTATCATTTTAGAATGGGGTTGTAAGTATTATTATTCAAATACTCTGTTTAATAGTTCACTTTCTGTTGTTGTGAAATGTGCAAGATATTTATCCCCTGCACCGTAGAATCCATGGAATATTCCATCAGAGATTGCATAACCTGTTGGAAAAACAACATCTCCATCAACTACTCCGTTTTTTTCCCAAGGTTCTGTTGCAGATATAATTGGTTTTTTTGTTCTTGCTAAGATTTTGTGTGGATCGTCTTTATCTACAAGTGCTGCACCCCATTGATAGTTTCTTTTAGGATCCATAACAACTCCGTGATAGGGGATTAATATTCCGTGATCTAATTCTAATGGAACTCCTCCAAGCCCAATATGACTTTTTTCCCAATCATTTTCTCTTTCTAATAAAACATAATCATCAAGATTTTTTACTGTTTTTCTCCAGAATTTACGACTAGCAAGTTCTTTAAATCCTTTTACATAAACCATTTGCATATCTGGAAGAAGCCTTATAATTATTCCATAATATTCTCTTAAGTCTCCGTTTTCATCTTTTCTTTTTACTTTTCTTGGAAAAAGGCAACAGTCTTTTGTTCCTAAAAAAGGAGATTTTGGAACAGGATTTCCTAATTCTATTGTTTTTTTAATAGCAGTTTCACCAAAACATCTGTCCCAATATTCTTTATATCTTTCTTGTTTAACAAGGGAAATAGCTTTTTTTGCTCTTATATTTGGAAAATAAATTCCAAATTCTTGCCATTTTGTATGGTCATCTGGATCGTCTTTTGAAGTTCTTACATACTCTGTTCTTGCATCAAATCCATTATAATGAACCAGGAATCCATGTAATGGTTTTTCCCCATTTAATTTGATTGCACTAAAATCTTCAACTCCTCTTTGCCCATGTGGGGCTTCTGCTTGAAAAATAGTTGTTTCTCCAGGAAGTATTTTCACGTCTTTTCCTTCTAAAATTGCCTCTTTTTCAGTAATACATGAGTTTAATCCATGTTTATCTGTATAAATTAACCTTGAAAATAAGGTAATTTTATTGGGATCTGTTTCATCTTGTACAACCCCGGGGTTTAATTCTCCTAATCTTTTGAAATTCTCATCTGCATGTAACCCTTCAGGAGGCTCATATTGATTTTCTTCAGGACCTATAAGTACTTTTTTTTCCATTTTAAGAGAGAATTTTTAAATTTAATATAGAAGCATCTATCCTTACTTTTTTTCCAGACTCCGAAGGGGGTTCTTCGTCTTCCATAGTCTAAATAATGCGTTTTCCTTTAAAAGGGTTGCCATGGGCCGAAATTTAGGGGAAAAGCTTTTAAACCTTGTTTTGAAAATTGTGACATTTTGAGTATATAAGGCTTTCCATAAGCCTTTTAAATTGTTATAACTCATACCTTTTATGATGAATAAATCGACAGACCCTACCGGGGTCATTTGTGCAAATTGTCCAAATGGTATTGTTAATGTACGTAAACTTGGTGCTGTTTATCCTGTATTGTGTGCTATAACAAAAGTTAAGGATAGTAAGAAAGGTTTGTCTTTACATTTGAAAGGGGTTTATAATAGGCAGAAATTTAACTATTTTTTAGAAAAACCTGGCGCTAGAATGTTTAAATCTATGATGAATATTCATACTGCAAAGGGACTTACTAGAAGGTTACTTCGTGCTTATATAGATCCAATGAATTGTAATGTCGCAGGCGTTGCCCCACCATCTAATAATTTAGGATTAACTCATATTACAAGATATCGTTTAGAAGAAGGTTTAGACCTTGATTTTGAGGATTTATAATCCTTTTATTGTATCTGGCCGTATCCAATGAGGCGCCAGTGACCATGAATGTTTCGTGCTAAACCTACAGAATCGCCTTTTATTGGTACTATTGGGATACGTAAAGAAAATTCAACCTCATCATTTTTCAGTTTTGTTATTTTTCCTACTGTAGTTGTGGTATTAATTGATAACATTATTAATTCTGTATGTTTAAGGTTTTCAATTTTTGTTGATTCTTCTTCACCAACTAAGTCTGTAAATAATTTATATTTGATTTTTAGAGTTTCAGTAATCTCAGGCAAACTTCCAGGAATTGAGGCCAAATTTCCAGATAATGAATCTGTTTTAGTAAGTATGTTGTCTAGTTCTGTTTCAAATGCTAAACTTCCGCCAGGGCCTGCCTCTTTGATTTCATGAGTCCCACGATAAATTGATTTTATCCTTGTTTTTAGTGAATGATACTCAATCTTATTAGCATGTTTTTCTGTTATCCCTGGTTTTATTTCAATTTCATCACCGACTTTTAATTTTCCTTTTTTTAAAATGCCTGCCAAAACCCCTCCATGCATTTTTTCAATTTTTGTTCCAGGTTTATTAATATCAAAACTTCTAGCTATTAAGAATTCTGGCTCTGTATCGCAATCTCTTTTTGGGATGTCTAGGCTAAGTAACCAGTCTTTAATTTTGTCGATATTTATTTCTTGTTGTGCTGATACTGGAATTATCGGTGCATCTTCTGCAATGGTTGATTTTGTAAACGCTTTAATATCTTCATAATTTTTTCGAGCTTCTTGGGCTGTTACAAGATCAATTTTGTTTTGAATTATTAATATTTTGTTTACACCTTTAGCTTTCAAAGCTATTAAATGTTCTTTTGTTTGAGGTTTAATTCCTTCATTTGCTGCAACAAGTAATATGGCTGCATCAATTAATGCTGCACCAGAAAGCATTGTTGCCATAAGCATTTCATGTCCTGGACAATCAACAAAACTGACATATCTTTTCTTGCCTGCCTTTTCAAGTATTGTGTCAGCGTATCCTAATTTTATTGTAATCCCTCGCTTTAGTTCTTCAGAATGTGTGTCAGCAAACTTGCCAGTGATACGTGATAAAAGTGTAGTTTTTCCATGGTCAATATGACCGACCATTCCAACATTTAGCATATCAATATCTTTCATGAATATTAGAAAATTTAAGGGTTTAAAAACCTAATCAATTTTAAGCAGCAGCTTCTGGGGCCGCTTCAGCAGGCTTTAGAAGGTCGTCAAACTTTTTCTCGCCTTCTTTTACTAATTTTGTATTAATTTGTATTGTTTTTTGAGAAATTTCTTCACCACGGTTTGTTTTTCTTAATCTTATTCCCTTACGTCTGTCATGCATACCAGGACCATAAGTTAGTAATCGTCTGTGATATCTTGAGCCTTCTAGGCCTTTAAATCCAGGAATTCCTGCATTATCTGATGCACCTGTAATTATTAGTTCATAACCTTTTAAATCTGCGTTAATATCTTCACCTTTTATAGTATCGCCTATGTTTTTTCCAATAACAAATTCGCTTTCAGACTCAGTCTTGTAAGTCTTTCCTTTATGTGATATATTATATTTAAACGGCATTTTATGTAATTAATGTCTAATTTATTAAATATGGATAATAATATGGGTTTTTAAAGGTTACCTAACTTCTGTAAGATGTTCCTAAGGATTTTTCCGAAAGAAAGACTACAGAGTAAAATAAAATGCTCGTTATAAGACTTCAAAATTATTATAATTTAACTCAAAATCGTAAATTGATTTGAACAAATCTGCAAAATCTTCTTTAGATTTAGATTCTTTTGCTTTTTTTAAAAGTTGAATTACTTTTTCTTTTCCATATTTTTTTACTAAGAATTCAACTGCAAAACCTGATTCTGAATAAACGCCTTTTCCACCATTTTCGTAAAATTCAAGGAATTTTGAATACTTTCCAGGTTTTGTTCTTAATTTAAGTTGGCCAGATAAATATATGGAAAGGCCTTCAAGTAACCAAATCGGTTTTTGACTAAATTTGCTAATGATATGAGAAAAACAATGAGCTAGTTCATGTTTCAATAATGCAAAGTATTCATCGTCAGAATATTTATGATTGCTTTGTGTTTCATAATTTTTATCAGAAAGAAGATAAACGGTATTTCCTTGGGTCCAACCAACAACCCATTCCGGGGTTTCTTTGCCTTTTAAGGAATTGATTGTTTTTCTATCAGGAACTAAAACCAAATTTGGTCGATTATACTTCCAGCCTAATTTGAAAAAAGAATCTAGTTCTTTCATTGATTTTTCGTAAGCTTCGTCTAATTTTGGATTATTTGTTTGATTGATTTCAAAAACCATATGATAGAAGAAGATTTTGTAATTAAATAAGTTTCGTTCAAGGGTACTTTATTTCATTTAATTGTCTAATTAAACTCCCCAGGTAACTTTCTTTTTTCTTTTTATTTCTGCAATCTTTTGAAGAGCTTTTACTTCATCAGTTGTTAAGAGGTCTTTATTTTTTTTGAATTCTCTGAATTGATGTTCACTAAGGTCTGTATATAAAACATTTTTTTCTTTTATTTGTCGCTCATAGTTTGTTCCGGGTAAAGACATAGCAATTTCCATACCAATAGTTGCTTCTGGAACTTTTGTCTGGTTTTCTTGAATATCTTTAACTTTTGCTATCTTGTTGCCTTCCTCATCAATAAGCTGGATTCTGGTTTTAAGTTTTCCAGCATCAATACGTATACCAAATACTGCAGGATTTGAATTTCTGAAAACATATTGATGTAATATTGACAGTTTACAAATTGATGCAAGGCCTAGCATTCGTTGTCTTTTTATTTCGCTACGTTTTTCTTTTTGATACTCTTGCAATTCTTCAATAAGTTTATAGATGACTTCATGTGTTAATATTTTAATCTTTTTTGTGTCCATTTCTTTGACTTCTTCATCAATTTCTGTATTAAAGCCAAGAATTATTGCATTTTCTGGATCTTCTTTTAAATTTGTTTGTGCAGAAATTACATCCTTTTTATTGATCTTACCAATCCCTGATTTAATTATTGAAACTTTCTCTTGCCTTAATAATGTTTTAAGTGCTTCTAAACTTCCAAGCGAGTCAGCTTTTATTATTATTCCTTGACCATCTGTATCCATAGTAGACCCTATTTCTTGTTTAAACTCTTCTTTGATTTGTTCAATATTGTCTTTAATGACCGTAAATGGCATTCCAGGAAGTATCCCATTAGAATTAATAAGTTGCATTCGAATACCTGTTGCTGCGCTTACTTTCTTTGCATGATTAAACTTGTTTGAGATTGGTTTTATTTCTTCTAAAACACGAATTTTGGTAATTACTGGTTCTTCATCAAATGTTGCTACTGCAATTTCATCATTACTGTTTAAAATTCCGTCATAAAGTATTGCTTCTGCGTACTGCATTGTTTTTTCTTTTTTTACTTCTAAAATTACGCCTCGTGCAGTGTCACCCATTTCTAGGTTTTCTTTTAAGAATTTTTGTGATAACCCACAAAACATCATTGTCAGCTCATTAATGCCTTCACCTGTTTTAGCAGAACAAGGAACTAAAGCTAATTCTTTAGCAAAATCATTAACTTCATAGTATGGTTTTGCATTAAAACCATGACTGTGCAGGCTTCCGATTAGTGTTAACAATTTTTCTTGAAACTGCGATTTAACGTTTGTTGCCTGAGAATCTATATTTTTTCGTAAATCCTCGCTTTGTTTTCTCCAACCAGAAATATTATCAATTTTGTTTAATGCGATGATAAATGGAGTTTTGTTATGTTTTAAAATATTAATTACTTCCTGAGTTTGAGGCTTTATTCCATCGTTAATATCAATGACTAATATCGCCAGGTCTGCTAAGCTTCCTCCACGTTTTCGTAAATGAGAAAATGCAGCATGTCCTGGTGTGTCAATAAATAAAACTCCTGGAAATTCTAATTTTGTTCCACCTTTTAGTATTGGACACATTTTATAGACTATCTCTATTGGAACTTTGGTAAAAGAGATTTTTTGTGTTATCCCTCCTGCTTCGCTGGTTTGAACTTTTGTTTCTCTTATACTATCCAGTATGGATGTTTTTCCGTGGTCTACATGACCTGCAACTGTGACTATTGGTTGTCTAATTGTCATAGGATCTGGAAGGATAATTGGGTTAAAAAGGTTACTAATTCTTGCTTTTTGCCATAGATTTATTTAAAAACATTAAAGTTAGGGTTAAAATATGGAAACTCAAAGCCCGATTGATCTAGTGCAAGAAAAAAAGCAATATGCTTGTAGATATACCCTTCTTAATTATAATGGTGAAAAACAAAGACCTGAGCGGTTTTGTAATGTTATAACTGGAAAACAAATAAAAAGATTATGGAGATCTATGTCTAAATCTTTTACTGGGTGGGGGGTTGAGGTTAACTTTCCGGTTTTATATGGAAAAGATGTTGATAAAAAAACAGGTTTGCGTATCGGTCTTGATATATTAATACCTGATAAACAAAAAGCAAACATTTTTGCAGAAAAATATAAGCTTGAACTGCCTTTTTTAGATATTGAAGAAAAAGTTAATTATTATCTATCAATAGATAATTCTGATTTAGTTGAAAAAAGTTCTTATCAAAGGCGTATTGATGCAAGTAGGTCTGTAATAATTGATAAGTATTCTGCGTTCAAAAATAACGGTGGCCCTTCTTACATTGCTGTGAAATTAAAGCCGGGGCAAGTAGTTTTTACAAAATCTCGCTTAGAATTATATTGCAAAAATAAACCTGATGCAAAAAAGTTAGTTAAAAAATTAGGGCTTTGATACACTTTGCTTGTCAGTAAACATTACATAACGTGTTGAGTTACTATAATTTAATGGGTCTTTATTTACTAATCTAATAGATCCCCATCCATTAGTTGATTGTATGCTATTTAGGTACGCAAGACAGTTAACATTAAAATCACTTTTTTTAATTCCTGAGATATCAAATCTTATTGCTGTTATTGGATGATTGTCTGACGTGATCACTTCAAGTACTGCATCCTTTACTCCACGGACACTTGCTTGAAACTGGTCTCTAAATTTGATTATTTTTTGTCTTTGCATAGTGTAGGTATTTACCATAACCTATAAAAGCATTATTTTAATTGATTATATATGAAAAAGTATACAATACAAGAGATTGAACAAATTTATGACTTAGAATTAGACAAGGCAATAAGTACTATTAAAAAACAAAAAGCAAAAATGGTCCTATTGCAATTTCCAGAAGGATTAAAGCCTTACTCTACAATTATCTCTAAAGAAATAGAAGAACAAGGAAAATGCTCTACAATAATCTGGATAGATACCTGTTTTGGGGCTTGTGATTTACCGCTTGGTACTGAAAGGTTAGGCATTGATCTAATTATTCAATTTGGGCATAGTAAATGGAATTATTCAAAAGCAAAAGATATTCAAGTGATATAAATTCTACATAAATTCGATAATTTTTTTAATTTTTTATCCGACAAAAACTTTGGCTAGGACAAGTATGCTAAGTCCAAGGATTATTGATAATAAATTAATAATGCGTCTTTTTGGATCTTTTTCTTTCAAGACTTCTGGGATTAAGTCGCCAAGTGCTATATAGATAAAACCGCCTGCAGCAAAAGGTAGTAAAAATATTACATAGTTTGATGCTTTAATAAAAAAGAATCCAACAATTCCACCAAGCACTGAAGTTAATTGTGCAATAAAATTATATAATAGTGCTTTCTTTTTTGCAAAACCTCCATGGATCAAAACTCCTATGTCTGCAATTTCCTGAGGAAATTCGTGCAAAATAATTAAAATACTAGTAATGATTCCAAATGGGATGTTTATTAAAAATGAGCCTGCGATAATTAAACCGTCTAAGAAGTTGTGTATTGCATCTCCATAAAGTAATAAATATCCTGCAGGATGAACTTTACATTCTCCTTCATGACAGTGGTGCCAGTGCAAAACTTTTTCTAGTACATAGAAAACTGCTATTCCTAAAAGCACAAAAATTACTGTTTTTGTGAGTAATAGTTCTTCAATAGCTTCAGGAATAAAATGGATAAAAGCGCCTCCAAGCAAAGAGCCGATTGAAAATGATACTAAAAATATTGTTATTTTTTTAAGATTTTTTTTAGTAAGAAGAAATGAGACAGCACCTGCTAGAGCAATAAAACCGTTAAGCAAAGTCATTAAGATTATCCAATATAGTACACTCATTTTTTATTACCTTAAAATATGTAAGAAATCATCGTTTTTAAATTATCCCTGTGAACATTAATATGCCTAATGTTGTTAAAATCAGTCCTTCTACAAGATGTATTAGTTTAATGTTTCTCTCTTTCCATCCTCCAACATTTTCTATTGTAGTTACACCAAAATATATGCCTAATGTTATTATAATCATTGGGGCAATAAATACTAGGTCATAGATTAATAGTTTGATTAAAATATCTGTTAATGTTAATTTTGATAAAATTCCTGCTGCTACTACTAGTGGACCAATTGTGCATGGAAGAAGGAATAATGTTACTAATATGCCAATTATAAAAGCACCTTTTGGTGTTCGTATCTTTTTGATCCATACACGCATTTTTGGCCGCATTGATAAAGGCATTTCTGTTACTAATCCTCCAGGTTTGTAGAAAAAGTAATCTTTTATGTTTAAAATTCCGAGTATTATTGCCAAAACTCCAAACCCTTTAAAGGCATAATTTGCATATGTTCCTGTGTTAGGTAGGGCTCCCTTAAAAATAAAGGTTAGTACTAAGCCATATATGAAATAAAGAAGAAATACTGCTAAACTAAACGCTAGGCCTCCATAAAGCGCCTTTTTCTTGTTAGCTTTGTCATGAAATAATAAATTCATTAAAACTATTACCATCACAGCTAATGCGCACGGATTTATGGCATCTACCATTGCTAGTCCTAGGAGTTTGATTAATGTGGTTTCCATATTTTTAACAATCTGCTATCTTTTTTAGTTCTTTTGGCTGATGAACTCCGCTATAAGTTTTTTCATTAATTATCCAGGTTGGTACCCCTGTGATGTCATACTCTTCAAAAACTTCTGGGTGTTCATCTACGTAAATTAGGTCAAGGTAAGCTGTATAATTTGAGTCAATACTTTTCAAAATACGTTTTTGTTCAATACAGTGACTGCATGTGCTTGAAAGAATTAGTTTGGACTTTTCTGCAATACATTTTAGTTCTTCAATTGTTATGCTTGCGTTGTTATTCTTTACAATATTTACTACAACAATTATTAAAATAACTATAGCGACTAATATTATATAAGTTGTTTTTTCGTTTTTTTTCATTTTGATGCACCTTTTATATCTATATCTAGATATAATTAGTAAAATTTTATTTTTAAATGTTTGTTTGAAACTAGTTACGCAAAAAATTTCCCAATGATTAATCCGAGATTATGTGTTATTACAATAACAATTCCTGCTATAACCAAATGTTCTAATAATGCTTTGTAAGGGCTCGCATTTTGACTTTTTGCAATATAATAACTAAAAATAGAAATTAGAAACAAGCCCCAAATTATGCTAACAATTATTGCTGTATCTAATTTTAAAAGAAGTACTGGAACTAAAAAGGTTATAGCGAAGATAAACTTTGACAAAAGTGTGGAAATTGTCGCTTCCCAAACCTGTTTTTTTGTTATCTTTTTTGAAGAAGCCTCTTCAGAAATATGAACCCCTAGTGCATCAGATAATGCGTCAGCAACAGCGATTGTTAAAATTCCTCCAATAACAATAGAGCGTGAGTGTGTTGTAGAGTTTAAACCGATAATTAAGCCCAATGTGGTAATGATTGCTGAGGTTAATCCAAAACTAAACCCTTTTTTGATTGACTTTTTCATATTATAATGTACAAAATTTAGTTTAAAAAAGCATTGATTATAGAAAGATATTTAACTCTAATTGCTTTAATTAAAAAATGATAGATATAAAAGGGATAGGGTTGCTTAATGGTGAAGAAGAAGAGATAGTTAATAGGGTTACTAATGAATATTATGGCAAACTTGAGCGAATGGATAAATCAATGCAAAAGCTTGATATTCATGTAAAAACATATGATACTGACGGTAAGCGGAAAAGATATAGTGTTCAGGCAAAAATTGTTTCCCCTGCTAGAAATTTTAATGCGGATGAAACTGATTGGGATTTATCAAAAGCATTACATAAAGTTCTTAAAAAATTAATGAATGAATTAGAGAAACGATACCATTATAGTGATCATGGACATTAGTACAATAATCTTTAAATAATTTAATTAATGATTGTTTATATGCCTCTAAAACAATTTGTAGAGTGGGTTAATGCTCCAGGATCAGAAACTATTTATCAAGAAGGTAAAGCAGGAATTTTACAACTCAGTGCGCATAAAAATTTTTCTTTAACTCATACTCTTGATTTAAAAATTTGCAAAACAACTTTTTATGAAATTTGTAATGTTTCATCTAAAATTTTCCCGCTTGTTGTTGCTATGTGGGAGAAAAAAGCAGAGGAAAGGCTTACTGACTTTTATTCTTTTGATAATAATGGAATTTGTTTATCTCATGGTTATAGTAGATGGGAAAATGGATCCTCTGTTATTAATGAAGCGCATGATACAGATATAGGTAGATTAGTTGAACATGGTGAAGTAATTAAAGAATTAATTTATGATTATCCTGTTCCAATGCAATTAGGAATACATACTACATTTATAGATTTGGCAAATAATTCTTTAAAAAAATAACATACATCTTTTTGTATTATACAACAAAACGCCGCCACCAGGAATCGAACCTGGGAGCCTCGAAAGGCACGGCACTCCAAGCCGTTGCAATACCATTATGCGATGGCGGCAGATGATTTTATGTTATATGCTGCTTGCTTTAAGAAAATACTCCCCTTTTTAAAAATATCTTTTTAATCATATATATGCTTTAAAAGGAAATACTTTTTATGATTAAATAACAGGTATATATAAAAAATGGGGAAATTTTTAGGTTTTGGAAAAAGTAATGTTGCATACTTTCCAGGATGTGCTACGTATCATAAGTATAGAGACTTCTTTGGACTTTATCAGAAAATCTTTTTAAAATTAGGTATTGATTTTGAATTGGTTGAAAAAAAGGTCTGTTCTGGACTTCCGGCATTTGAAGCAGGATACGAAAAAGAAGCTCGAAAGATCGCGCGACGTAATTTTGAAATCTTTAAAGAAGCTGGAATAAAAAGTATTATAACAAATTCTCCTGGCGCATATGTAATGTTTTTAGAAAATTATTCAGAGTTGCTTCCTGATTGGGACCTTGAAATAAGAAATCTTTGGGAAGTAATTGCTGAAAAACTTGCGAAAAAGTCAAGATTGATCAAGTTTAAAGCAATGGAGATGATAACTTTTCATGATTCATGTTATTTGGCACGATATTCGCACATTTATGAAGAACCTAGACAAATTTTAGAACTTATTGGTTATCAAATTGTAGAAATGAGTGATAATAAAATGAATACTATGTGTTGTGGAAGTTGTGGAGGGCTGCGTTATAGTAACCCTAAATTAGCAGATGAAATTGCTAAAGAGAGAATAGTGCAAGCAAAACGTCTTGGTGTTAAAAAAATGATTGTTGCTTCTGTTGATAATTATGATTTATTGAAAAAAAATGCGGTTGGTTCTGAGATAGAAATTTTAGAACTTAGTGAAGTTTTAGCATTAGCTTTGGGCATAAAAAAAGAAGAAATAGTGCGAGAAGAAGCTATTGATGGAGAAGATGAAGTGATAAAGGGTAAGAATTTAAAAGAAGAAATAAATGATGAAGAATCTATTGAAGATGTTGATTGGTCAAAATGAAAGGAGCGTAATATAAACAATGAATAAAAAAGAAATGACTGCATATAATACTGACGCATCACGTAGTCTGGGTGTTGCAAAAAAGGTTGTATTCCCAAAAGTTATTGAAGATGTACAAAAGTTTATTCGGCTGCCTCATGAAGATCTTGTTCCTCGGGGGGCTGGTACTGGATTAGTTGGTGGTGCGGTCCCGCATAATTCTATTGTTGTAGATATGACAAAAATGAATAAGGTTTTGAATTTTAGTTCTGCTGCCAGGACTGTGACTGTTGAAGCCGGAATGACCTTGAAAGAATTAAATGAAAGGCTAAATGCTAAGGGGTTTGAATTTCCGATTATCCCTTCTAATCTTAGTATCTCTACAATTGGTGGAATGATTGCTACTAATGCGAATGGGCGTTTTAGTCTGAGGTATGGAAAAATGAAGGATTGGATTACAGAGTTAGTTTTTGTTAACGGTCGTGGTGAAATTGTAAAAACAGGCCGTGCAGATTTAACAGATGTTTGTGGTATGGAAGGAATTACTGGAATTATTGTTTCTGCTACTTTAAAGGTGATACCTACGATGAAACGTTCTGCATCAATTTTTCAGACAGATAATTTGGAAGAAATATTTTCTATTGCAAGGCGGCTTAAACTTGAAAAAGATGTTAATATGTTACAATTTTTCCAGCCAAATGTTGCAAAGTTGATTGGGCTTCCAGAAAAATATCATATTATTATTGGTTTTGATTCTGAAAGAGGGAAGATACATGGCGAAGAATATGAACTTGTCTCAAGTTTTTTTGAAAGAGCTTTTTCGTCTTTATTTTCTGAGAATTATATTGATGTGATTGATCCTAAATTTTTCTTTGACAAAATGAAAGAGTTTATGATATTTTTGGAACAAGGTCAAATACCTTATCTTGCTTATCTTGGGCAAGGAATTGTTTACCCGTTTTTTAAGGTTGAAGATGGTAATAAGCGACAAGAAGTTATGGATTTTATCTTTAATATGAGAGCAAAACCAGGAAGTTTTGGGATTGGTCTTAAAGCAAAATATTTGTTAGATAATTTCGAAAAAAAAGTTTATCAAAGAGTAAAGTTACGTTATGATCCTTTTTATAAAATAAATAAAGGAAAAATTATTGAGGCAGATAATGCCTTGAAACGTATGGAACAAGTTCCAGGGGCACTTGGCCGGATTGATGAAAAAATGGGTATTTTGAAAAATGTTAAAGAAGTTAAAGAAGCAAAGCGTGCTAATGAAGTTTATTCTAGGCCTGAAGTTGCTGTAAAACCAATTGTTCGGGTAAAACCTCCAATGCCTGTAACATCTACATCTCCAAAGCCTGTAACCGCTCCTACGCCCCCTACATCTTCAGTGCCTGTAAGATCTTCAATGCCTATAAAGCCTTCAATTTCAATCTCTTTAGAGCCAGATCCTGTGCCTGCAAAACCGAATCTGGATTTTTCACAATTGCCTAAACCGATTAGTGGAGAAGAAAAATCTACAAGAGAATTAGTAAAACGGTTTGAACGTGAAGAAGTAAAGCCTGAATCTTTAATTGATCAAAAATCTGTGCAAGAGTCAGTTATCCAAAGGAATGTGGAAGAAAGTCGCAAAAAACGTATGGCCAGACAAATTAAAGAGTATGATGATACTTTTAATTCAGAATTTGCAAATGATCGTATGAAAAAGATTGAGGATTTTGCAAAAAATGTTGCTAAAGATATGTCCGCGCGACGGCTTGATAAAGAAATTTTAACAAAGACAGAAAAGCAAAATGTTGTAAAAGAGATTGTGCACAAAAAACAAGTAAGGCATGAATCATCAGTTTCAGAAAAGCCTGCAACAAAGCCGGGTGTTGATTATTCGCAGATACAAAACATTATGACTAATACTTATTCTACAAAAAAAGAGCCGATAATTGAAAGATCAAAAGAAATTATAGTGGAGGGTGTTGATAAAAATCAAATTAAAGATGTTTCGTTGCCTGAACCACCACAACAAAAACAAACTGATTTTTCAACAAGTATTCCTCAAAGTAAAAGATCAACTTCTCAGGAAGAAAGAAATTTAATTAATCAGATAATGAGTAACCGCTTTGGGCTAGGATCTGAATCAAAGGACAAAAAACAAGCAAAGGAGGAAGAAAATGAGCGTGGAGAGTGAAAATGCTAAAGAGGAAATAAATGAAATTGTTGAAAGATGCATTAGATGTGGGTTATGTAAAAACCTGTGTCCTGTACTCAAAGTTATGCATGAAGAACAATATGGGCCAAGAGGGAAAGCAATTATTTTGGATAATAAGCATATTGAACGTATTGTTTTTGATTGTACTTTATGTAAGGCCTGCGAACATAAATGTCCTTATAAATTAAAACTTTGCAAAGCTTTTGTTAATGCACGAAAAATTATCGTAGCTCAAAAGAAAGATCCCCTACAAAATAGGGAATTAATCAGAAATTTGAGCAAAACCGGCAATATTTATGCTATTAGTGAGGAATAAATGTGCATAATTATTATATTCTTGTAAACATTAATTTTATAAATAACCCTGAGGTGTTACCCCTATGGAATTACATTTAGAGGGGTGTGGATCTTCTAAAAGTAATGTCTTTTATGATAGGATATATGCATTAGACAAAACCGGTTTAAGGAAAAATAAACCTGAATATTTAGTATTACATTCAACTTATAAATATCCTGCTTTTGAAGATCTTTTTGCGTGTCATAAGGGTTTAGGCTGGAACGGGGTTGGGTATCACTTGTATGTTGATAAAACTGCTAATGTATCTCAGACACGACCATTTAATGTAGAAGGAGCACATACCCTCGGGCTTAATACTAAATCTATTGGGCTTTGTTATTATTCAGATAATGGTAAAGTTTCTCCAAATAATGTAGTTAGAATGCAGCAATCTATTGAGTTTCTTAAGAATTTGTATCCTAACATCAAAATGAAGTCACATACTCAAGCACAAGTTGATCATATTAATGATCTTGCACAAAAACAAGGCATAGGGAAGGTATTTGATACAAGTAATTTAATTGTTGGTAAGAAACGTTTTAGAGAATTATCAAGAGAAGTATTAGAATTTGCAAAATCTTTAAATCCATTAAATAGGCGTTTAAGAACTTTGTGTGAAAGACTTACAAACTGTCCAGGAGAATCATTTTCTCTTTTTCTTGATGAATAAAATGAAAAAACGTTACATTGGAATTGAAAATGAATTAATGACGTTTGAAAAAGGGGAATTGATTGATTATCCTGACGATTTTGATATAGACGAGCCTAGAAATCTAAAGAATAATAGATATTTTAGAAATTTGGAAAAACAGTTTGAGCATGTTTATAATATTTCACATACTGCTATACGAACAGATACTGGACATGGATTTTATATTGATGATGAAGAGATTGAAATTGTGACCCCGCCGATTGAAATAAATCCAGGATTTGCGTCTCGTCTTACAGATTCATTATTTATTGGAAGAGATAAAGTTCTTGCAGCAAACCCGCAGCATGAATATACAGGGTATTCAATGCATTGGAATTTGACCAAAAGAAGTGAAGACTTTTGCGGAATGGGAAATCCTTACAACTTACTTTTTCAAGGAGTTTGGATTCCTTTTCAATTTTTAGGGACAACACCGATTTCATGTGGGATAGCCTCACGACAGAAACAGTGGCATCGTTATGAACTTTTATGTGATTCTATTAATAATGAGGATCAAATTAATGCTACAGCATTACTTTTAGGTTCATACATGACTGCATTAGAGAAAAATGCATTTAAACTTCCTTTTTTTGCGTATAATATTCCTGATATAACTTCTAGTAAGGAGATGCTAAATGATCGAAAAGATCTTTTTAAAGCGTTTACAAATGTTTTTCCTTACCGTTGTACTGAATTGGTGACTGGTCAAAAATATTTTGAATCGTTTTATAGATGGTTAGAACCTACTATAGAAGAACTTGGATCTTTAAAAGAAGTTAAAAATTTAAAAGATTTTGTTTATGGAGAAAAACCTTTAGAATTTGATAAGTTTGATTATTATAATTATATAGAAGAAATTGGATTAAAAGATGATGGAGTATATGAACCCTTTAAAACTAGTAACCCGGATTTTCCAGGGACAGTACTTCAAAAAAGTGGAAAAACAAAGTTACCATTAGAAAACAAATTATGGGGCGAATTTGTCAGACAACATGGAAGAGATATTGATAAAATTGCTTGGGATGAGGTGTCAATTAAACGTTCCCAAATAAAGCATGGGCCTGGAAGGGTTCTTTTAGAACTGAATGATTATTATGTCACAGGCATTGAAAATATTAATCGGCAAGCGATCCTTAAATTTTTTCCATGTTTCCCTGGACCGATTGATTATGAAGTTAAAGGTAGAACAAATCGTGTATTGTTGTTTGATATGCCAGATTCTGCTTTTGAAGGAGTTAAAATTAGTGCGTTTGATCCGAAATGCATAATAAAAACAACTTATCCAACTGATACTGGTGTTAAAACTTTGGACGAAACGGTAGAAATTCCTGTTGCATAAAATGAAAAATAGAAAAAAAATAAAAAATAAAGCATTGCAAAAAGGCCTGGAAAAGGTAGTAAAGCTTGCAGAAAATGAAATAGATGCAGATATAAAAGTTAGTGTGCATGATCTTACTACTGGAGAGATTGCTAGTGTTAATGGCAAAAAATTCGGTTGGGCGGCTTCAATTATTAAAGTTCCAGTAATGGTTTCTGCTTTAAAAGAAATATATGATGGAGACTTATCGCTTAAAACAAAACTTCCAATAAACCATGAATTTTTATTAGAACATACTGATTATGTTTCTGGATTACCCCTTGGAACAAAGCTAAGTGTTGCTGAACTAATTTATCATATGATGGTTACATCAGATAATGAGGCAACAAACATACTTGCAGATTATATTGGTGGACCGCAAACGATTAATAAAACAATGCGAGAACTTGGTATGAAAAAAAGTATGCTTGGTCATTTGTTATGTTCTGGTGTCCCACGATATACTAGTAAGATTAATCCTGATGGGAGTAACATAACAACCCCTGATGATATGGTTAAAGTTATGCGCCATATTTATGATCCAAATTTTTCAAAACTTGCAGAACCAATAAGAAAGGCTGCTGATCGCTTTTTTTCATTCACTTCGCCTTCTTTTCTTGACTTCGGTGGTTTTAAGAAAAAAAATATTAAGGCAAAGGTTGGACATATTTCAGATCATGATGATGGTAGTGATATTCATGAAGTAGGGATAATTAATAATGATTTGATTGTTTGTATGATGGCTAACAAAGTAAAAACATCTTTTCTTGGATCTATATTTGGCGGTCCAACTTTATCAAGATATGATTTTGGAGATGACTTTCGAGATGATTTTGATGACGAGGATCTAATGTATTGGAGAAATGATGGTTTGGCAACATCTGAATCATTCTCAAGCTTGTCACCATTTTCTATTAAAAAATCTGACCAAAAATCTAGTGGTGATTATCAATCTTGTGACACTAAGCCTAGAAAAGGTTGGCTTAATCTTTGGCAGGACAGAGCTAGTAGAGGCACTGATGTGTATGATGTTTATTTTAATTTAATGAAAACTATTAAAGATCATTATGATCTGCAAAGGGATTTATAAAAATGACAGACAGATATATTGGTATTGAAAATGAATTAATAATGTTTTATGATGGTCTTATGAACAGTAAAGGTCTTTCTTTTCAAAAACGTCATTTTAGGTCATTAAAGAAAAAATTTAAGGATGTTTACAAAATTTCACCTACAGCTATACGAACAGATACTGGACATGGGTTTTATATTGATGGTGATGAGATTGAGATTTTAACACCTCCTATTGCAATAAATAAAGGTTTTTCATCAAGGCTTACTGACATGTTGGTTCTTGGACGTAACAAAGTTTTAGAATCTTCTCCTACACACTATTTTACAGGATATTCTATGCACTGGAATTTTTCTGCTGATTCCAACACGGGTTGTACTGATTATTTTCAACCTTTATCAGTACCTTTTTATATGTTTACTTTGACTCCAATGTCTATAGGTATTGCTATGCGTACTTGTAAACTTAATGAGGGACGTCTTGAATTGTTAGGAGATTCAATAAATAATGAAGAGCAGATAAATGCCGCAGCCCTGCTTTTTGGTTCATATGATATTGCAAAAAGTTCTGATTGTGAAAAATTCATGTATCCAAGATCTAGCCTTAATATAAAAGGTTTATGTTTACCAAATGGAAGACATGATTCTATAAAAATAGACATCAATCATAGGCAAGAGGAGGTTTCAGTACAGCATTATTTAGAACAATTCTACAAATGGTTAAATCCTGTTGTAAAACAGCTTGGTACAAAAGAAGAAATTGATAATTTAGAAGCTTTTATTTTTCAAGATAAACAATTAGAATTTGACAAGTTTAAATATTATGCACATTTGATGAATCATCATGTAAAAGGAAACAGAGGAATCTATAAGCCGTTTAAGCTGAATAAAAATCTTGGAACAAATCTTCAACCTGGAAAAGATAGAGATGTACCTCTTGAAGGGCGTTTGTTAGGGAAACTTTTTACTGGTGCTCCTAATCTAATTCATCCTTTAAGTAACTGGGGGGAACTTAGATTTAATGGTGGCGGAGTTGTCCGGGGAGTAAAAGAAATTTATGAATATGCTGGGGGATTGTTTAGCCCTTCCTTAAAGATTGGGGACAGTATTACTATTGATC
>JAAOYK010000043.1 GCA_018221305.1 Candidatus Pacearchaeota archaeon | reverse complement strand
TCACATGAGTTTAGACTATTTAACACCCTATGTTGTTTATAAGAAGGATATGAGAAATGTAAAGTAGTTTCGGGACATCACAACTCTTTATTTTTTCCAAAACATTTAAATACGAGTATTCGCACTAATATTAATATGAATATAAAACCTAGTAAACGTGCTAATATTAGTGTGAGTATTCGCAGTAATATCCTGAAAATTATTGAAAATTCTGATAAGCCTGTATCAACCAGAGAAATCGGGTTGAAAATCAACAGAGCGTGGCATTCAATACAGACTCATTGCTTAAAGCTTCAGCTAGAAGGAAAAATAGACGGTTTTAAGGTAGGGAATATGAATTTGTGGGTTTTAAAACCTGATAAAAAATAGTATAAAATGGCTAAAATCAAAAAAAAGAAGCATAATCATCCATCATTATTTATATATTCAATTCTATTTATATGTGCATTGTTATTTTCATTACCTGAAGTAATGTCGTTTGCCGGGAGAATCTGTGGAAGCACATCTCCATGCACATGCGGTGAAAACTGCACGGGGGGAAATGAGCTTTTTGGGAATAGCCAGGCATATTGTGATGCAAATGCTATTGAATGTTTTAACACAATTGACAATTGCAGGGATGGAACGGTCGTTTCTTTAAATAATGTTAAAGACATAACTATAACTTCATTTAATGATTCTGTTTTTAGAGTTGGGGATTTGCTTGAAATTGATGCAACACTCCATTCATCAAGTGTAAATATTGAGGGAGTTATATTTGTATATGCAAATGGAACTGCTAACGAAACAGTCAATTGGTCTGCTATATATAGTACGACTTTTGGGGCGGCAGATTCAAATTATCATATTAAATATAATTATACAATTCCAAATAAAATCGATGACCATACTGTTAGAATTATTGATGCATATAAACAGTACAGGAATATTACCTGTGGAAGGCATGCAGAATCTGATTTTCCTTCATATACTGATACTGATGATTTAACTTTTACTGTTTTAGCCCAACCAGCACCTGTTATCAATTTTACAGGGCCTACCCCTTCAAACCAGTCTACCCAAACAACTGTTACTGTGATAATCAATGTTACCCATAATGAAACTCATCCTGATACATTAATATTAAATTGGAATGGGACAAGCGAAAGCCAGAGTTATTCCGGGAATTATACCACTATAACAAAATCAAACTTGAGACAGGGTAATTATACATTTTATGTATGGGTTAATGATACATATGGGAATATTAATCAAACAGAGACGAGAATAGTATCAGTAAATATACCTATTGATATCACAATAGAAAGTCCAGCTAGTAATGGATTGTATTCAAATAGTTCAATAAACCTAAATATTACTGTCAAACCAACACAAAGCGGTAAAAATATAACCTGGGTGAGATACCAATTAAATCAAGATAGTAATGTTTCATTAACGAGTAAGCTAAATATTTCTTCAGATTTGTCAGATCCTGATGGCGTTATTAACGAATCTACCTTGAGTTATCAAAATCTTTCTCAATCATTTGCCCCTAATCAAGCTATGGAAATAAAAAATTTATCTATAAAAATAAAAAAAATTGGCAATCCAAATGCAACTATACAGATAAGAACCAATAATGTGGACAGTCCATCAAATACTGTCTTAGGGAATATCTCGATAGATAATAGTACTGTAAGTGATACGGAATTTTCCTGGGTAAATATTTCTTTTAATTCAACAATTGCCTTGCAAAATAATACAAAATATTGGCTGTTCTTAAGCCCGAATGGCAGCAATGATTATTATGCATGGGAAGCGAGTGATGAAAATATATCTGCTAATGGAGAATGCCTGCAAAACACTTCAAGGGATTTATTATTTAGAATATTTGATTATTATAAGTATAGAACAACGCTTACCGCTTCTGAAGGTGGCAACAACCTCACCATATATGCAAATAATTCAGATGGTGAATTTGTAAGTTCTTCAAGGATAATTTTTACTGTTGATACTGTTCCACCTACTTACCAAGGAATAAATGAATCACAAGATCCAATAGAAGTAGGCCGCAATATCACTATCAGTATTAATGTAAGTGATGATTCATCAAGTGTAAATACAGTATTATTGGAGTTCAATTCAACAAATCAATCAATGATTTCTGATGTTGGAGATAGATATAATTTTACTTTTGAAACCTTACTTCTTGGATTGAATAATTTTTCATTTTATATGAATGATTCTTTAGGAAACCTAAACTCAACTTCAAAATATAATTTTACTGTTGTTGATACTACTCCACCTATTTTTTCAAATATTTCAAATACACCTTCTTCTGCTGATGATATGGATCCAAATGTTATGATTAATATTACAATAAATATTGATGACAAAGGTGTTGTGGACACAGCAAAATTACAATATAAAAAAATTACAGCATCTGATTGGACAAATACTTCTATGAGCAATAGGACAAACCTATATTATGGAAGTTTTACACCAAATGCAGAGGATAATTGGACTTTTAGGCTTTGGGCTAACGATACAACTGGAAATGCTAACTTTAGCTCAAATAGTTCTATCAATACATCATATGATTATAGCTGGACAAGAGCTCCAAGCAGTTTTAGTGCACTCTCAGGCATTAAAGATGAGGAAGTTACAATCGGAAATTTAACAGTGAATAATACAGGGGATTATCTGCTAAGTTTCTCGTTATCATCGAGCAGAGTATTTGTCAGCTTTAATAAATCAACACCATTTACTCTTGAACCCCATAATTATTCAATTATTGAGGTAAATGCAACTGCACCTACTGAAGAAGCAGAGTATTCAATTGTTGTTACAATTGATGCAGATAATACTTCAGCAATTCCTGGTTCCTTGCAGACAAATTCTACTTTGGTTTCAATATCTTCAGGCCCTTACCTTTATTTACAGATTTTACAATATAATGCATCTTTAAATAGGGGTGATTTTACTGACTTGATAGCTAAAATCACAAATATTGGGAATGAAACAGCCACGGGGATTGTTTCAAATTGGACAATACCGAGCGATTGGACAAATATACCGGAAGACCTGAACAAGACTTTAGGAGATTTAGGGATTAATGAGTTTCAATATCACAACATTTCTGCATATATCCCAACAGGTGCTTCAACAGGTTCTAAAACTATTTCAATATATACACAAAGTTTAGAGGGCGCTAATAATACATTGTCAAAATCAGTCACAATAATTTCTGGAGGATCGACAGAATCTCCTGAAACTTCATCGGGAGGGAGCAGCGGAGCCAGTGGAGGAGGTGGAGGCATTGTATATAAAAAACCTGATTATGATATTTTAGTTGAGGCTCCTAAAAAAATTGAGTTAATGGCAGAGCAAAAAAGGACAATTGAGCTATACGTAACAAATAATATTGAAAACACTTTATTAAAAAATTTAAAGATTACAGCAAGCGGCTTTTTACTTACCAGGATGGACATTCAACCAAGAATAATAAAAGAGCTGGGTTATGATGAAAAGAAAAAAATTCTGTTAACAATCAATGTTCCCAAATACATGAAACATCAAAATTTAACACTAGTTTTAGAGTTTAAAGCTGATGCTCGAAATCCGAATGATGATATTAACAATTCAAGGTCAGAGGCTGTATTTGAGAAAAAGGTCAATATTAATCTGATAATACTTGAGATTACAAAGGATGCAGCATTAAGGAGTATATCTGAAGCTGAAGAAAATATTGCTTCAATGAGAAAATTTGGCTTTAATACAGATAATATGGTTGAACTGCTGTCTGATGCAAAAAAGTACTTTGAAGAAAGCAATTATAAAAAAGTCAAAGAAATAGCCGATAAAATTGCATTTCTTAAACAGAAAGCTGTTTTAGTTGATGGCTTGATAAAAGAAGCGAAAGAAAAAATTAAGAGCTCTGAAGATAAGGGCATCGATATAACAGAAGCAGCAGAATTATTACAGTTAGGGATAGGGCAATTTGAAAAAGGAAATTTTGAAAAAGCTGAAGAGCTCATCAATAAAGCTTTGATCTCTGAAAGGCTAAGCGCAAAAACATCAGAATCTAATATTTTTTTGAGATTTGTGCAATTTATTAAGGATTATTGGATAATCCTGATTTTAATATCAATAATCGCAATAACAACCGCTTTGGCTCTAAAAAAAGAATTTTCCATCAAAGGAATATCTGACAAATTAACATCGTTAGACAAAGAAGAGACGGTTATCACTAACTTGATTAAAAAAGCCCAAGTACAATATTTTAAAGAAAAGATGATGAGTGAAAGGCTTTATAGAAAAATTATTGACGGATATATGAAGCGTATGGCTGAAATACAAAATAAAAAAGCTAATCTACATTCTAGAAAAGTCAGGATATTAAAAAAATCAGAAGATTGTGGAACTTTACAAAAAGAAAAATCAGCTATTGAGCAGTTGATTAAAGAAACTCAAAGTAAATATTTTGTAAAAAAAATAATAACAAAAGAAACATATCAAAATACATTAGGTGAATATAATAAAAGAAAAGCAGAGCTTGAAAAATCCTTAGAAATATTATCTGGGGGAATATCCGGGGGAAAATCAGGATTTGAAAATGTAGAAATAGAAAAGGAAAAATTTGGTGATGCAAGTGAGATGAAGACTGATGAAAATGGCGATATCGCCGAATTAAATTCAAAAAATAAAATATTACTTAGTGAAATTTCCAAATTAAAAAATGCCAGCATGGATAAGAAATCAATTAAAAAAATGATTTCTGTTTTTGATGAGATAATCAAAAAAATTCCAAAAAATACTGAAGGTTTTGATTTATCATCAACTACTGCCATCTATAAAAAG
>JAAOYK010000042.1 GCA_018221305.1 Candidatus Pacearchaeota archaeon | reverse complement strand
TGCGAGCGGTCATTGAAAAACAATCTTACAAAATATTGAGACAACTCTGGGTCTTCGATGATTGCACCCCAGCCCCGGTTACCGCCTGCTCCGGAGGATGGGAATCCAGTAACACCGAGATTTTCAGTAACTAAAAACAATGTCTCATTGTCAGCGAGTCCATATTTTCCGTGAAAGAAATAAAAAGACGGTAAGTTATTTATATTAGAGGAACTAAAAGTTGAGGTAATATAATTTGGAGGTATATAAATGGATGTCCGATCTAACGCGCTGCACAGCATGCTTGAGAGGGTTCCCGAGGATAAAAAAGATGTCGCCATAAAGTTCAATGATTACTTGCTGGCCAACAATATAAAAGTTAACACCCGGATAAATTATATTTACACGTTGAGAACCTTTTTTTCAATAGTTGACAAGAAGAATTTGAAAGACATAACCCGGGGAGATGTGGAAACATGGGTACGCCATATAAACGAAAAATACGCCCCACAAACCCAGGACGTCTTTAAGATTTCGATTAAAAAATTCTTTCAATGGGTTTATGGGATGGATGAAGGGTACCCAGAGCCCGTTAAATGGTTGAAAAGAAAACGCGAATCTAATCTCCCCAATGAAATATTAACAACTCAAGACGTTTTAAATCTGATTAAAGCCGCCAATACAGATAGAGATCGGGCCTTAATACATGTTCTATATGAAAGTGCGGGCCGTGCCTCTGAAATTTTAGACTTAAAGATTAAAGATGTTATATTAGATGATTATGGGGCGTCTATAACTGTTAACGGAAAAACCGGAATGAGAAGGCTAAGGTTAATAGATAGTGTTCCGGCGATAACCGCCTGGTTGAATAGCCACCCCCTTAGAGATAACCCTAACGCGCCCTTGTGGCATGTCCACGGGTATAAGAAACACAGTACTGGCGGGTTGTCATATAGCTCACTTGAATCTCAGTTAAAAACCATTAAAAAACGCTCTGATGTTAAAAAACCTGTTAATCCTCACAATTTCAGACACTCACGTTTAACTGAATTGGCCCGGGAAGGTTTTATTGAAAGCGAGCTGCGAATAATCGCCGGATGGACCCCGGGCTCAAATATGCCCGCGGTTTACCTCCATATATCAGGGGCTGATATTGATAAAAAAATGCTTTCAAAGGCGGGGATCCTCGCTGACGACGAAGAAATGAAATCCGACGACGTGCTGCGGCCTATCAAGTGCCCCAGATGCAAACAAAAAAATCCAGCTGGGTCTAAGTTTTGTAATTGTGGCATGGTTTTAGATTCACGCGCGGCCCTGAATGTTGAAGAGGCAAAATTAGTTATTAAGGCTGAGGATTTTAAAACAATGTTGGCAGAAATGCAAGCCATGAGGCGAGAAATGGAGGATCTTAAATCTAAGGTTTAGGTTTTGGAAACTCCTTTTTTATTTTTTCCCAATCGAGCCCAGGAACATTATAATTTTTAAAAAACCCAGTTTCCTTGTAGAGGTCAACTTGTGATGAGATTAACCCAAGAACGTTTGTAAGTAAATAAAAAATATCCATCTTATCATCTAAAAAATCATCCAGGTGCATTCCAATTAATAACAAATAGTCACCAAAAAATCTACTATTTGTTTCAAGATATTTTTCCCCTACTTCAGCTAATATAATGGGGTCCTTCGATAGTAAAATCTCGCCCTGGGGGCCACGTTTCAAATAACCCGCTTTTTCAAACTCATCTATCGTTCCATTAAGTCTTTTTTCTAAATTTTGATGTGCTAACTCAACAAATTTACGACCTCTCTTATATGAGAAATCCGTAAGCTCATAAAACACCCCTTTTTTGCCTTTAATAAATGTGCGCATAATTTTGTGTTCTTCTTCTAAACGCGGTAACCATTTAGAAATCGTTGGTTCACTTAATCCTGTAATTTTAACTAACTCTTTGAATCTGAGGGATCCTTTATCATAAAGTGTATTTTTGATTATTTTTTCAGAATCTTCCGCCATTCTAATATTTCTATTTTTTACATTCATTTTATCGCTCCATAATGGGTATTAAGTAAAGTAGCACTCGTTAAGTATATATAGTCTTTGGTATATGATACTTAATACATATTAAGGAAACATTGAGGTAACTAAGCTATGAAAATAAAATTTAAGAAAAAAATTGCAAAAATGGGACCTTCGAGGGTGATAATTGTACCCCCGGCGCTAAGAGAGATGATTGTCCCCGGGATGTTTTATATTGTTTCCCTAGACCCAGTCCCGGAGGAAAAATGACATTCAAGGATTATGTCAAGGAAAATAACAATATATTCTCAGAGATGCACAAACGGGGGCTTCTCACCCCGCGAGAAGTTGAATTATTAGAGAACGTGGGTTTCAAGGCGGCAGCGGGGATTTAAATGTTTAAGACGTTTTCCGGGGCGGGACAATGACTGGTAAAAAAAATCTAAAAGGATTTGAAAATGAGTGTATTAAAAAACCGACTAAACGCAGCATATATTGTTAAGGGCGATCTTGAAAGTTTAAAAGCTTTTCAAGCTGAGATAAAAAACCACCCCGAGCTTTATTTGATTTATTCTACTTATAGCGCAGAAAAACTTTTTGTGGTTGGTGGGGGGCGTGGCTGAAGGATACGATGAAACACGAACATTAGGCTATATTTTAGAAAATGGTTGTGATGATTCAGAAAGAGAGTTAAAAGCCATATATATAGTTAGGAGTTTTTCTGAAGAAGGATATACCCAACACGAAGCGTTCGAAAAACTTACAAAATGGAGCGAAACAAAGCTAATAACACCACTAGATAAGGTAGCTATTGAAGATTGCATAACTAAAGGATTTGGACGTGCTTCTCAATATCGGAATGATTCAGTTATTGAAGAATATCATTTAAATGATGTTGGAAACGCCAAGCGATTAGTTGATTTTGCAGGGGAGATTATTAGGTATAATTATGTTTGGAAAAAGTGGTTTTTGTGGAATGGTAAAGTATGGGAGGAGGACAGAACCGGAGGTATTGAAAGGTTAGGTAAAGAAATGTTAGTTGGCCTTTATTCTCTAGCTCCAACACTTAGAGATGAAGAAAGAAAACCCTTAATCAAACACGTTTTGAGTAGTGAATCAAAACTGAGAATTATGGGGATGATTGACCTTTCAAGAAGTGAGCCAGGAATCCCAGTTACCCCGGATGAACTCGATTCACACAAAAATTTATTCAATATTAATAATGGAATGTTGGATCTAAATACCTGTGAACTTTTACCATTCAAGAAAGAGAATTTAATAACTAAAACAAGCCCTGTGAACTATGATAAAAGCGCTAAATGCCCAAAGTGGGATAAGTTCATTAAGAGGATATTTGCAGGGGATCAAGACCTAATAAATTATGTTCAAAAAGCGCTTGCTTATTCATTAACAGGAGAAGCAAGCGAAAAGTCAATGTTCATTCTTTGGGGGGTTGGAGATACGGGGAAAACTACACTTACAAACACTATAACTCATATATTTGGAGATTATTGTAAAGAAATCCCTAGTAAGGAACTAATTGTTAAAAAATTTAATAATAATTCAAATGATTGGGCGAGGTTGTATAAAACGAGGCTTGTAAGATCGTCAGAAAATAAAAAAGGACAGACATTGGATATCGGAGCCATAAAGGCGGTTACCGGCGGTGGTAAATTTCCTTGTAGGGCGCTTTATCATGAAACCGAGGACATGGATATCTATTTTGCATTATGGCTTGAAACTAACTATAAACCACGAGTCCCAGACAACGATGACGCTATATGGAACAGATTAAAGTTAATTCCTTTCACTGTTCAGTTTTCAAAAGAAGAAATAATTGATAAATATTGGGATGTGTTGATTAAAGAAGAATTGCCTGGAATTTTTAATTGGTTATTAGCTGGTCTTAAACTGTGGCGAAAAGAAGGATTAAAAAATTTACCAAATGCGGTAAAGCTAGCCATTGAAGATTATAGAACCGATGAAGATATACTTGGTGAATTTATAAATCTAAAGTATGATTATGTAAATAGAAGTTTAATATTATTAAAAGAAATTTACAGTGATTATAAGTTTTGGTGTCAAGAAGTTGGTTTTACCCCATTTTCTAGTAAAAGATTAAAGTCTGAACTTGTTTCAAGAGGTCATAAAGCAACAAATCAGGCCGGAACAAATTTAATACTTATTCATGGGTTGGCTCCGGTAGATGTTATTGTCTGTGAGGGAAAAGAGGCAAAAGTAGAAAACCCCCTTATGAGAGGAAAACGTAAAAAGGTTATTGAAACACCATATTTCACTAACACTACATCACAAAATGAAGTTATTTCTTATGTAATTGAACTGATAAAAGAAGGGGGGATGTTTGAAACAAATATCACAACCGCGCTGCAATCAACGATTAAAATCTCCGCCGGGGAGGCACTTAAAATAATCCAATCAATGGAAGATAAGGAAATTATAATCAAAAAACCAAGCAGCGAGTATATGATTGGGAGGGTTGTTTAATGGTGATTAGCGAAGAAACCCGGGCGGTGCTTCGAGATTTTGAGGCTTTGGATAAGATTGAAAAAGTTTCTGATTGGCTTATCGCTCTCTATGTTTGGGCTGGTATTGAGGCTAAATGTGAAATACCGCGGGGGGGGGGTTTAATCATGGGGCCCAACCACAAAAAAGATTCTAGGTTTACTCTAAGAAAAAAGGATAGGAGAACTCAAAACAGAATACAGGGCCATACAAACCCCTTACCCTTACCTAGAACTCACGACAAACAGCGGTTAACCGCGTCTATTATATATCCTGGTGGTTTGGATGAGGTCTAAACCTTCAGTTGTTGGCTGCCGCTTAAAAAATGAGGATAAAGATATTTTCATAAAAAGATGTAATGAACTTAATAAGAAACCCCAGGAAATTCTGGAGAACTTGATTTTAAATTTTTCAGGGAGCCCGCGAGATAAATGATCCTTTTACATTTACCCTTTATTGAAAATTGTTTGTGCCCCACTTGTAACGGCATGGACAGCGTCCATGCTGCGGTTTGGTCTCCCCAGCTTTGTGGTTACATAATTGCTACGAGAGAAGATGTTGAGAAGGTTCCTATTGTGGAGCTTATTAAGTTTAGGGAGGCACTCCAGCGGGAGGAATACATAAACACAGAGCATGAAAGAGAGTTAGAGGTAGAGAGAGTTCGCTTTATTGGTTGGTTAGATGAGCTTATTATTGAGAAGTTAGAAAAGGGACATAGATATTAACATTACAGTATTGTTTACGTTTTGGCGCGGCGGGTATATATATATAAGGGGTTTAAACAATATTGAAACACAACTATTATTGTAATGCGCTTTTTATGCCTAGTGGCCCTCGTTTTATTATAGTGTTCTAAGAGTGTGTGAAGATATCGATCTCCGCACGCGGTGACCTAGAGCTCGCCCGCAGAAAGGTACCCTGATTTTAACTGAAAAATCTTTATATGTCTTCCAGCAATTTCTTAGTAATGACGATTAGCTCCCAAACTTGGATAATGTTTGGATTGATGCTGGACATACTTGGGGCTATTTCATTAGGGATTCCACTTATTAAAAGTGAAAGGGAAATTTCTAACCAAACCAAAGGAGTTGTATTAGGAGTAGACGTTGGTCTCAATAGAAGCTTGAAACGAGATAGAAGGCTTGGTATAGCGGGTTTGTCTCTGTTAGTTGTTGGATTCATATTTCAGTTGATAGGTCAGGGTGCATTTTTCTAAACATTATAAGGAGGTGAAAAATATGGAACCGTTTTGCAAACCAGGAGATAATGATTGTGTAGGTTGTGGTATGTTTCAAGTACCCGATTTGTGCGCTATATGGTCGATCGAACATTCTTTGAAAGAAATTAAGGAAAACATGCAGGATTAGAAACTACCCGCTGCCTTTCGTCTATTATTTCGCCGCAGTGATCACATGAAAAGAGCTAGTTGGGCGCCCACAAAACGATAACCACTTTCATTTAACATGGCTCTGGAGAAAATCGGGTGTATGTGATATTTCACGGATCCTTATTCTATCCACAAAACTCTTTGGGCACAAATGGAACATATAGGTGTAGCTAGATTCATATTTTCTATAAAGATATAAGAATGTGGAAATAAAATTCATAAAATGTAAATAGTTTAAATATAAATATATGAAATTGAGGTGTTTAATGGCACTAATCCCCCCAGGATTTATTGACACGGTTGTTGCAATAGGAATTGATGATGCAGAGGGAAAAAGAAAATGGATTGCTTCTGGTTTTATTTTTGGAAAAATTAAAAGTCGCAAATCAGATGGCAATGCTCTAGGAAAAGTGTATCTCATTACTAATCGTCATGTAGTAAAAAGTCAAACAAAAGCCTATCTGAGATTTAATTCAAAGGGAAAGGAGCCTGCGAAAATATTTAAAATTGAAAGTAAAGGTAAGGATGGTAATATTCAATTTTTCACACATCCCAATTCAAAAATAGATGTTGCTGTCGTACCAATTAATTATGATATTCTTGTTAAAAAAGGTATTCAAGTGGATTATTTTCACAGTGATAAAAATATAGCAAACATAGAAAAAATGATTGAGGAGGGGATAACTGAAGGGGATTTTGTATATGTTCTTGGCTTCCCAATGGGCCTAATTGGAGGTCAGAGAAACGCAGTGATTGTTAGAAGTGGCGTTATCGCTAGGATTCAAGATACACTAGATAATTCCAGTAACACTTTTCTTGTAGATGCTTTTGTGTTCCCCGGCAATAGTGGAGGCCCGGTAATCCTAAAACCCGAGTTGATTTCAATTACAGGGACGAAAACACATAAAACTCCATATCTGCTTGGCATAGTCCAATCCTATGTTCCTTATAAAGACGTTGCGATAAGTTCTCAAACAAATAAACCAAGAATAATTTTTGAAGAAAACTCGGGTTTAGCGGCAATACACCCAATCGACTTTATTGAAGAGACTATTCAAGTTCATGAAAAATATGTAGACGAACTGAGAGCAAAGGGAAAAATCAAGTAAACTATTATTTCACCAGTTATCTTCTCAGGATAAGATTATCGTTTTTATAATTATTTTTCTTTTTCAGATTCTTTCTTCGATTCTTTTCTCAATTCTTTTAAGAATTTTTTCAGAATACCTTCTTCATCCGGACGAATTTCGATTTCTTTATTTTCTTCAGTACCTTTAGAATTTCCCTCCCCTTTCTCTTGTTCTTCAATTTTCCCACGAAGTAATTTTGGTACTGGTGCCATTAACTTTCTAGGATTAAAAGAACTTTGTTCATCCATTTCAGGGATTAAAACTCCTGCTTCCAATACCTTTTGTGTGCCTCCTCGAATTTTTTTTCGGAGTATTTCTGCTCTTTCAGGTGCAATATCCTTATCCTTTTCCATCTTGGAGATTTTCTCCTGAATAGGCAATTCTTTTGCAATTAAGTCTAGCTTCACATCTAATTTCATTTCACGATAAAATACTACCCTGTCCCATATTCCAAAGAAAATTTCTTTTACCTCTTTAATTACTTCCCCGACACCCTGAAAATCAAAAACCTTAGTGCTACCTGAATCACAACCAATAACTTTTAGATTATTGTCCTTTATTTTATGTACTTCTGAAGAAACCTCATAAAATAAATTAATACTTTCAAACAACATAATCAATCGTTCTGGAGAAGAAGATAACGTGTCTTCAATCAAATACGCAGTTAGAGGTTCAAGTTCAGTGTCATCTCGTTTTTCTAATTCTTCCTTCTCTACTATTTTATCAGAATCACGTTGTAATAATTTTATGGAAAGAGGTAAATATGCTAACAAATTTCGAATTTTAAATTGGGCATCATGAATTTTTTCAGGGTCATTCGCTATTAAAGCGCTCCAAAAACTCTCATCATTCAAATAATTTAAATCGAAAATATTCAGAATTGAAATCTCAGCGTCATTAAATTCAGAATAGCCTAAACTGAAAATTTTATGAACTTCAAATAGGGTTTCTCCTTTGAGTGATTCCCCACCTTTACGTGTGAAATTTAAAACTATGTCAAAAATCCCACTTGTTTTTAATAATCTATAAACATTTTCTGAGCTTTTTACAATTTCTTTTCTTAACATACACCTACCCACTTATCAGATAATAATTTTAAAGGATATATAAATGTTACTTTGACGAATTTCAAAATACCCTCCACACATCATAACCTTTATATAACCTCCTCCACCAGAGGCGAAAAATCGGTTTTTCCTAAATTCTGCTTAACTTACTATGGTGAATTCTCGAACATAGCACTAAAAAGGTTAATCCCCTTCAGGATAAGATCACTCCAATAAAAGTAAATATTTGAAAGTCAATTTTTCCTCAATGTTAGAAAAACAACTTGGAGAATTAATAGACATCAAAAATAATTTCTACAAATTTGAAACAATTATAGGATTAATATTTATTATTGGAGGAGTGGCGATCTATTCAATATTTTCATTTCAAACAATAGATGCTGGACAAGGTATAATATCCGAGTATTCTTCAAATGAATTTTTTGATTGGATAAATAAAGGGAATTTATCCGGTGCCGAAAAGTCTACGATTGTAAACTTTAAACTTAATGCCTCTCAATTAAAGTTGGATCTGGATTTAGTAAAATTAAATTATTTATTAAAATTTACACTTTTATCAACTGTCATCGGGGGCCTTCTTTTTACTCATGGATTCACTAATTGGTGGATGTTTCAAAAAAAAATAGATACTTATTTGAACTTTATATTGGAAGAGAAAAAAGATGAAATGGTAGAGAAAAAAGCTGAGAAAATAGCAAAGTTAAAAGAAAAATTCTCAGATTCTTCGGAGGACTAAATCCCCTCTTTCAATAAAGACTTCCAGGCTATCGCTTTTATCTATCTGCATGGCCTCTACAAGAGATTTAGGCAGACCTATCCAATACTGATTATAGTTTTTACCCTTTGCAGTTACCTTTCTTTGTTGTACTTTTACAGTTGGCATAACTGTTTATATGATAAACTTACTATATAAATATTGCTCTTTTTTGTATATATTTGGTGTTATTGGTGATTTGTACTATTTTATTTTGGCTCTAGAAAAATAAATTTATTCTTATTATTTTATTATTTTCCGTGCAAATAATAAAATGTGATGATAATCCAACTTCTTCTCAGGATAAGATTCCTATGTTTTTTTAAATACATCAGAAAAGGCCTTAGTTCTCCTCAAGTATCTTATAAATTTAAATTAATTTGAAATTAAGTTTAAGTCCAAGTAAATCAGTTTATTACCCATTCATATGGATTAACAGAAAATGGAAACGTTAGAGTATTGCGAAGAAAAAGGATCAAAAAGTTTTAGATCAATGGA
>JAAOYK010000041.1 GCA_018221305.1 Candidatus Pacearchaeota archaeon | reverse complement strand
TCATTATCTTTAAACGCTTCTAAGTCTGCCTTACGTTTTGCTTCTGCAAGCCATGCAGTAAGACCTTCATTTCTTACTACAAAGAAATAATATACTGCAATTGATACAACCACCAAAATTACCAAGATTGTTGCATCTGCTGCAGATGCAATTGCTGCTTCTAAGTCACCCATAAAAAACTCTACAGCTTTCCTCAAAAAAGTAGGATTATTAGTCCCCTTAATAGTAAACCAACTATGCTCAATCCATTTACCAGATTCAGCAACAGTCTTATATCCGCCAGCAGTTAAACCAATTTTTATTAAAAGCATTGATCCTGCTTTTAAAAATAAGAATACAGAATAAATAATCCACATGATACGCTGCATCACTATCCCAAACGCATTAATACGTGAAGACACAACAAACGTAAAAAACATTAAAACAAGCATTGGAAAAAATAATGTTAAAACAATCCCCATTGCTTTATACGATTGAAGTGCTGCGATTAGTTCTTCAGTTGTAATCAAAATTGTTGCTAAAATTCCTACAATAAATGCTAACAGCCATCGAACAGCCCCTGATTCAGGGAACTTAACATAACTAAGTCCAGAATAAATTAATAAAATAATTAGAAATAAGAAAAGCACTTTTGAAAATTCTGCAATCACACTAACATCTTCATACCCCTCATAATTATTAGACAATAATACACCGATAATAGGAATTCCTTGCAACTTTTCTTTCCATAATACTAAATTTTCATTAGGCTCTCTTGGCTCACGAAGAGTCCCGCCAGCAGCAGCAGCTTTATCAGCCGCATCAGCAGCAAGTTCAGAACTATAATGTTCACCAGTCTCAGAACTAAACCATTCAATCCCAGGCTCAGTCTCAGAAACAACAGCACTTACATCCCTAATACCAGCTGCTACAAGAAATAATACCAAGACCAATAAAAGCAATCCTAAATAACGCCTTCTTTTTTCCATATTCTATTAATATAAATCTACTTTATAAATGTTACTTCAAACAAACACATAATTTTTAAAGACTATATACTTAATCATAACATTACATAAAAGGTGATAAAAAGATGGCACTAGAAAAAATAATAAACTCAGCATTAGTAAAAAATGTGCTAGACTTTTCAAACATTGATCTAGTTTTGACAAAACTTCTTGCTACTGCAATAATTTTCATAATTGTTTTTATGGTATTTAAAAAAGTAAAAATTATTGGAGGAAACATGCTTACCCTCATAATTGTAAGCGCAGTATTTTCATTATTTTTTCTGGTTTTTATAGAAGATGAACTTTTTATTAATTATGTATTATTACCTTACCGTGTTCTAGGATTAATTTTACTAACAATCCTTCCGTTTCTTTTTATAACACTGTTTACTCATCGTAGCCGCATGGTAAGCATGACACGCCGCATTACATGGGCAACCTATGGAATAATATACGGCCTGTACTGGTTTACACGTTACAAAACAATGAGCACTGCACAAAACCAAGTAATGATAATCTTTGCAATAGGCATTTTAATAATGCTAATCTTTGACAGATTTTTGCACACAATTATTAAAAAACGTTTTCCTCACAAAAAATAGTCAGTCACAAAATAGAATCCTTATACAAAAAAGCTGCACCAATTACAGCAATGTCAGGATTATTAGATTTTTTTATTTTTAAGCAAGAATATGTTCGAGCATAAGTTGATTCTTTTAATGATTTCATCATAGATTTTTTAAAAAATTTAAAATCATTAGATACAGACCCGCCAAGAATTATTATTTCTGGATCAACTGAATTTGCAATAGTTGCCAGAAGTTTACCAATATGATACCCTTGTTCATTAAATATTTTTTTAAACTTTTTATTGCCTTTGCGCGCACCGTTAGATAAAGTTTTCCCGTCAAGATTATATTTAGAATATAATTGTCCAGAACAAAACACCTCATAATTTTTACAATTATATAAGACTTCGCCAAACTCCCCAGCACCACAATTTTTCCCAGAATATAATTTTTTATTTATGATTATTCCAGCACCCACACCAGTGCCTAGAGTTAGCCCAACAACATTGTCAAAATTCATCCCACAGCCTAAATATTTTTCGCCTAAAGCAAAACAATTAGCATCATTATTTATTATTACAGGGACCTTATATTTTTTCTCAAGAATTTTCTTTAATTTAACATTTTTCCAAGAAGCAATATTATTTACTTCAAAAACAATTCCTTTATCAACATCAACAATCGCCGGAACCCCAACCCCGATTGCTTCAATATCTTTAGTAAACACAATATCAATCACATCCATGATTTGTTTAATAACATTATTTTTAGAAGCTTTAGAATTAATTTTTTTAGAAATAACTTTACAGAGTTTATTGTTAGAAACAACACCAACTTTTATTTTTGTTCCACCCAAATCTATACCTATCACACTCATAAGAATTAAGATACAATGAGATTAATAAATGTTAGCAATAAGATTTAAAAAAGTGTTGTCTGCGCCTTATCTCTTTGAATTTTGTCTAACTTTTCCAACTGACTATCAATCCGGTCTGCACTAAACCCGTACTGAACCAAAATTTCTTTAATTTTCTCTTTATCAATTTGTGGGAAATCTATTGTTTCTATATCATCAACACGCGGGTTTTCAATCTCGCCATATATTGCCTTCCAATCAAAATCCAATTCATACTTTTCAAACTTAGCGTCTGTTTCAATAGCATTAAATAATTCTTCTTTGCTTGAATATTCTTTAACAATCTTTAAAGACTTTTTAGGCCCTAACCCTTTAATCCCGCCAGGATTATAATCAGTACCAGACAAGATCCCAAGACAGATCAATTGTTCTTGTGTTAATTCTAATTCTTCTAAAACAGACTTCAAAGTAATAACTTGCGGGTGAACTTCCCGATATCCTGTAGCAGTTTTTCGTCTGCGAGCCATTGACAAGTTTTGTATAAATTTAGGTGACTTAAACATTAAACAATCATAATCTTGACTAGCCACAGCATAAACCAAACCATTTTTTGCTAAAACACTTGCCTGTGCTTCACCTTCCCCAGGTGCTTGGACAACTGCAACACCCATAGCAATTAACAATTCCTTACTTTCTTGTATTTTTTTATCATCAAGACGCACATTAAATTTTGAATACTTATTCATTGCATCAACATCTTCCCTTTCTTTTGCGTCTTCATACTTTTCCCTCATTTCTTGTTTTGCATCTGATCGCTTTTTATGAGTTTTTGCTTTTAATTTTGGAGCGTCTCCATCAAAAACATAAACCAATTTTACACCTTCAAGTATTAACTTCATGTTACGATAAAAAAGTCCAGACAAATGTGAAGTAATATTCCCATTATCATCTTGCAAAGGGGTCCCGTCAGCTTGCCTAATAGTTGTCAAAAACTGATATATTGCATTAAACGCATCAACAGCCAAAGTTTTACCCTTTAAGTCAGAAAACTCAATTTCTTTTTTCGAAATAATGTCTCCAATTTGTAATCCCATTTAATTATTAAAAAAGAGCCATATAAAAAGTTTATCAAAAAAAGTTTAAACAATCTTTTTCTTCCTAAAATGAATCAATAGCAAAACTAGCACAATTCCAACAGCATTAATTCCAAACCCAAACAAAGGACTATTATATTTAAACCCAAGCCAAACAAGTTGACTAAAGTCCACCCAATAAAGATTAATACGAATCCCAAGAATTTGTGCAACTGACCAGATCATAGAAAATAAAAATCCATGTTTTTGCTTTTTAAGCAAAAAAATCCCACCAAGAATACCAAGTATTGTAATTATAAATCCAATAATAAAAATAACCCCATAAAAAGAATTAGCACCAGTAGTTTCTGCAATAAATTTTTTACCAAAAATGTATATTAAATATCCTAAGATTAAAGTTATAACACTTACAATAATTTCATACACTGCAAAAACTTTAAAAAAAGTCTTGTCCCGAGCGTCAATATACTTTTTAGAATCCTTATCAAGCCTTTTAGCTTTACTAGTTTTTCTAGCAACCCTTTTCCTGGACGTTTTTTTCACACTCTTTTTTGGCATACCTAAAAGTACATGTTAAACTATATAAAAGTTTGGAAGAAGGATCAAAAATCAACAGGAAGATCATGTGCTAATTTTGCTCTTCGTATTATCCCTTGATAAACTGCCCCAACACGATCAGGATGTGCAGAATCTAACGGCACCATACTTGCAGGATCACCTTTTTGAGAACCATTACACATTAATCTAGTATAACCCATAATTGTCCTTAAATGGCCTCGTTTTACATTAGTATCTTTTGATTTCTCTGTACTAACTTTTGCAGAAAAAGCAGCATCAAGCATATGTTTATATGTACCTCTCCAAAAATGTTCACTATTTCTTGCTCTAGACCGTCTAGCTTCTAATTTTTCTTCGACCTTCCTCTCAGCCATTAAAATCTCAGTACCTTGTTCAATATAAGAAGCATCCCTAGAATTAACACCACCTTGTGCATATAATGCAGAATCTTCAGGCTCAAGACCTAAATCATCACAAAGTATTCGATAAGTAGAAGCATCCTGATGACTTAAAGCATGTAATCTTCTTGCGTCAACATCAGTTTCAGACATTTCAGTATCATCAACCACTTCTGCTAATCCGCCAGTTTCAGTGCTATTTGCCATTTTATTGTTTGAAAATATAAGGTGAAACCTTCTCAATTTCACCTTATTTCTCTTGATTTATATAGGCAAAAAGAGTATATAAAGCTTTCTGTCTGTTATAACTCAATAATAGTAACATATGGCAACATTTATATACTAAAAACGCATGATTTTAATAGGAAATATAGCCTAAAAGGAGGCAAAAAATGATAACAAAAACATCAAATAATCAGGCAATAATAACAGGTCTAGAAGACCTAAGCAAGAGATGCCCAAACATAGTAATTGCACATATGAATAAAGGAGATTTAGTTAAAAAAGCTGCTGATTTTTACTATGAAATTGATAACCCAAACATAGCAGAGCAGTTTAAATCTGCAGATAACCGTGTAGGCTTAGACAATATTTATAGGCATTTTAACACAAATCCAAGCAAAACACGTCAAACATTCTTACAAACACAAGAAATAAATGGAAAAAGAACAGTACCTTATTCAGAAGTATTTAATCAAAAACATGGAGAATGCCTTGAAATGGCTATAGCATTCCAGCTTGCAGCCCAAGATCACCCCGATGAAAAATGTTTTACAGTAGCTGGATCGTGTGGCTTTGAAAAAGACGATTTTGGGTGGACACACGCATATAACATAGCTACAAAAAAAGGAAAATTATTCTTAATAGATGTAGCTAATCCAATTTCAAGAAAAAGCCAAGCAACAAAAGGCAGATTAACAAAAATGAAACATTATATTGTACCAGTTACAGATATCAGTGATATGGGAGAAATAATAGTTCCAAATGAATTCGAGATAGGTAGAACCTATAATGTCGGATTTTTATAAATAACCAAATACTAAGTCATTTACCCAACACACACATTATTCACACATCCACAATCTTCTGCAGCACTTTCATCACATTCACATGTTCCGATATCCAGACCTCTATTTTCATACATTCCAACACGGCCACAAGCACAAATACATCCAGAAACAAATTCGCAATCAAGATCAACTTCACAAAGATTATATGTATCATACAATTCTTCCCCACAAAGTTCTAACTCACGATAATCAGCATTACCTAGAATACAATTAATCATCCCAGAATAAGCATCCACAGTAATAACAGATTCTACTTCGTTTAAATATCCATTATAATTCTGAGTACCCTTAAAATCCATCACCCATTCATCATTTCTTAACTTAGATTTAATCACCATATAAGTCGGGGGATATTCACTATCTTCACTTAACTGATTAAACATGTTTATTACAAGTCCTTCTGCTTCACTTTTTGAAACATCAGGGGAATTAGCTTTTGGAAGCAAAAACAAAAACAAAAGCAAAACTAATAACACAACAAAAATTATCAAAAGATAGTACCTTTTTTTCATAACATCACACCGCTCAAAATTATAAAAATAAAATAATATATAAGTCTTTTGACAAACACAATAGTTTTATATATTTCACAGGCAACATATAATTTATATGGTAGACTTAAACTTTATCCCAATTGATTATGACTATTTTGATTTTAATGGTACTCCTTTTGCCAAAATAATCGGTCGTAGTGACACTGGTAAACGTATTTGTTTGATTGACACAATTGTTCCGTATTTTTGGGCAATACTTAAACCAGGTGTAAAAGATAAAAAGATCAAAGCAATCCAAAAACGTATCCAAGACATCCAGATCCATAGTGAAAAACGAATAACAAAAGTTCTAAAAACTGAACTTCATGAAAAAAAATTCCTAGAAAAACCAGTCAAAGCAATAAAAATATTTATAACAAACTTAAAAGATATTCATGACGTGCGTGCAGAAATTGATTATCCAGAAATTGATAAGACTCGAGAATATGATTTAAACTTTATAACAAAATACATAATTGAACGAAAAGTAAAACCACTCTTTTGGTATAAAGTTAATGCCACTATGTTAGACAACCAAGAATTTGGCGGGATAGCTCAAAGCCTTAACGTTGACATGGTTTTAAAAGTTGAAACTATTGACACGCTAGAAAAATATCCTAAGTTTGTTCCAAAAGTTTTAGCGTTTGATATCGAAGCTTCAGATCTTGATCCGGGAAAAGGCGAAACATGGATGATTTCATTATACGGAAAAAATTATGAAAAAGTATTCACATTTAAAGGAAAATCAAAAAAGCACAAATATGTCCAAAATTATGAAGATGAAGAAGAAATGCTTGAAGCATTTATTAAAGCTGTAGACGATTATGATCCAGACATTTTGACAGGCTACTTTAGTGACGGTTTTGATTTACCATTTTTACGCGAACGTGCAAAACGTAACAAAATAAAACTGGCCCTAGGAATTGATGGAAGTCAACCAACATTTTCTCGCGGTGCACAAAGAACAGGCAAGATTAAAGGCCGCGTACATATTGATCTCCTACGCTTCATCAGAAACGCATATTCTCAATATCTTCAAACAGAAACACTTTCTTTAAACGAGGTCTCAAACGAATTATTAGGAGAAAAAAAAGTAAACTTTGACGCGTTTGCTGCAACAAAAGCAAAAACTATTGATTGGGAAAAATTTTATGAATACAATCTGCAAGACTCAATACTTACTTACAAACTATTCATGAAAGCTTGGCCAGACATTTCAGAGATTACAAAAATTATACAAGAACCATTATTTAATTCTTCACGAACAACAATGGCTTCAGCTTTTGAAAACTTAGTAATACACAGCGCAGACAAATTTAATGAAATTATTGAAAAACGCCCTCATGAACGCGAGATAGCAGAACGTAGGAGCCAACCAAGGTATGTCGGCGCTTTTGTTTTTCAGCCAGTTCCAGGCTTGTATGAAAATATTGCATTTTTTGATTTCTCAAGCATGTACGGTAGTGTCATTGTATCATACAATTTATCCCGCGGCACACATCAAGACAGAAAACATAAAAGCTCATTCATAGGAGAGTACAAAGAAAAACCGACTTATTTTTCAAAAGAAAAAGGAATGATCCCGCAATTAATGGAAATAATCATTGACAAACGAAGACTGGCTAAAGCAGAATATAATAAAGATCCAAACCCAATCTCAAAAGCAAGAAGTAATGCATTCAAATTAATAGCAAATGCTGCTTATGGTTATCAAGGCTTTTTTGGTGCAAGATATTATTGCATTGAGGCCGCATCTTCTACTGCATACTTTGCGCGCGAAAACATAAAAAAAGCAATTGACACTTTTGAGAAAAACGGTTTCAAGGTGGTTTACAGTGATACTGATTCAATTGCGACAGTTCTGGGAAAGAAGTCTGAAAAAGATGCACTTAACCTTTTAGACAAAATCAACAAAAAACTTCCAGGCATAATGGCATTAGATTATGAAGGATTGTTTACGCGTGGGATCTGGGTAACAAAACGTACTGGCGACTTTGGCGCAAAAAAGAAATATGCATTAATTGACAAAAAAGGGAAAATAAAAATCAGAGGATTTGAAACAGTACGCAGGGATTGGTGCCGCCTTGCACGCGACACTCAAAACAAAATCCTAAACCTCATCCTAACAACAGGCGACGACAAACAAGCGCTTGAATATTTGAAAACAATAATAAAAAAATTAAAAGACAGAAAAATCCCAATCAAAGATTTAATAATAAAGACCCAATTAAAAAAACCAATAAGTGAATACAAATCTCAAGGCCCTCATGTCACAATCGCTAAAAGAATGAAAGAGAAAGGTCTTCCAACAGATATCGGCATGTTAATTGAGTACTATATCGCAGAGCCAGAAAACTTCAAAAACAAAAAGCGCGCCCTTGTCCGCGACAAAGCACGCCTTCCTGACGAACCAGGAAAATATGATCTTGATTATTACTTAAACAATCAAATCATCCCATCTATTGAAAACATCATGGCTGTTTTCAAAATAAACACAAAAGAACTAGCAGACGGCAAAAAACAAAAAAACTTATTTGATTTTTAAAATCCCACATAAAGTTATAATAATCTCCACAGTGGGAGGTTATACGAACTTTAATTCGTTTAATTTTATGTTAAATGAAATCGCGCGCGCGCACCCCAAGCTATGCAGAAAAGTAAGCAAATATCCCCTCTAAGCAGTCATTTTTTAGTATATAATTGTTTTTAAAGTTCTTTTTGCATATCATTTTTATGGATCTTCAAGAAACAATTAAAGATAATTTAAAGAAAGTATTTAGTTCCAGAGACAGTTTTTTTGCAACATTAATTGGAGTAATTATGTTTATTTTAGTAATAAAACCAATGTTTCAGGTGAGTATATTTTCAGGAATTTTACTTATTCTAACTTTTTTGTATATTCTACTGATAAAAACTGAGATAATTATTGAATCTCCAGGGTATGCTGTAGTCTTATTTGCTATATTTGCAATAAGATTCCATATAGTTCCAATCTTTTTTGATGGGTTGAAAAATATGAAATCTGGATTATGGATAAATGGAATAACTTTTATGATTGTCTGGTTAATGATTTATTTGAAAACTAAGGAGTTAGAAAATGAAACATGAAGTATATAGCTGTATAAAAATGCTAAATGCATTAAAGGTTGGAGTTTTAAATCTATGGACAAATGGATTTGATGAATCTGTTCCATCACTGCAAAGACAATATTCTAATATTTGTAATATCCTCAAGGAAAATTTATCAGAAGCTCAGTTTAAATTTGTTCAGATAGTAGAACCTGTAGATTTTAGTAGGGTGGTAAATCGGTCGGAAGTTAAAAGAAGATTATTACAAAGCTTAATGGTATCTGTAGATATGACTCTTGCTTTCTTGAACTCCTTGGATATGGATTTAAGTAGGGAGATTACAAAAAAAGAACTGGAGCTTGAAAGAAAAGAGGAGAAATTAAGAATTAAAGGAGATGAAGTTGAATCTTTAAAAAAAGTTTATGGAGAGCTAGTTCATATAAAAAGAGGGTTACCAGAAATAATTAGGTCTGAGGTAGTCAAAGAAATAAAGAAACAACATAGAGGGATTGAAGAAAATTCAAATCCGAATACCAAATCTCAACAAAAAAATTTGAAAGAAAAATATGGTCAAATAAACGGTTTAAATATGACTGAGTGTAATGAGTTTATTCAAGAATTAGATAATATTGAGGGGGTTAAATGTGGGATTTATGTGCAAGAAAGTCTAATTGAATTTAAATCTGTCTTTACTCCATTCCTAATTGAAATTGCTAAAGGGGTTGCAATCGGGCTCATTACCGCTACAATAATCAAGTTCCTTGAAAAAAATAAGGATAAGAATAGACTTTCTATTAAAATCGGAGAAGTAAATATCTACCAAGGAGATAATACTAACGTAATAAATGAAAAATTATCTACTCTCAATTAATAATGTTCGGATGTCCCCCCATCCGCAATGCTCTCTCTTTTATTTTCCACCCCAAGAATTTTCAACTCACGATGCTTCGCTCGTGTTTTTTCTGCGGAAAAATCCCTTAACAGCAATTAAAAAGTTCACCGCAAATTGCATTTTTTAGGCTTTGGGCCTATTCCATACAACTTCCTTTAATCGCAAACGTTCAGGCCCCTAAAGAAGATTATCCTGTAGCAGTTTGGGTATCAAAAAGTTTTCATTCCCTTTAGAAACTTTTGGATCCTTTTTTAGAAAATTTTGCTTTGAATACCAAATTATTTTTGTTACTTCATCACCGGGCTTAGGCTCTCCCTCAATCTGAACGAGATAATAATGGCTTTTTTGAATTTTATTTTTAATCTCATTTATCGATTCATACTCTGCATATTTTTTCAAGGAGATTAAATTAACATTAAGTTCAGATTTCAGTTCCCTTTTCAAACATTTTTCATGTGCTTCTTCTCCATCAACTTTGCCGCCAGGAGACCAGTAGAATTTTTCATCATACCCAGTAACAAGCAAGACCTTCTTGTCTTTGATTATAACTGCTGCAATTCTATCTTCCATCTTCTTGATTAAACTACTTCTAAATTTATAAAATGATTGTCGCCTGAATAACACGTCAAATTCGAATCTGGCCGTAGTGTCATTTGGGGGGAGAAGAAGAAAGTTCGTAGTAATATAATAAAAATATCCTTTTGGTGGATTCCTGGTAAATTCTTGGCCAGCCCATAAAATAAGGTTGAGGGTTTATAGAAACAAGTTATCTTTCCTATTTAACATATTTATTGAAGTCTGGTTGATATCTTTTCTTTCTGACTTTTTTTATTCGTTTAATTAAAACATCCTCTCCAATGCTCTTAATAACTTCCTCATAAAAATTAATGATGTGCGAGCCAAGATTAATGCCTCTTTTTTTTAAAATATATAATGCTGCGAGATTATCTAAGCTAAATCTTCTAAATAATTTGTATTTTTTATATTCATTTATATTTTCTAATTGACAATATTCCATCCCTTGCCAATCGATTAAAAATTCACTTGAAAAAGCTAAGAGATTTGAAAGATTGTCTGAGGAGATGTCGGAATCAACGATTGGATTTTTTTCATAATTCACATCTTCTAATTCTGCAGTTATTAGTCCTAATCTTCGAACTACGCACCCATAACAAGTTCCGTCATTATTCTCCTTAAAATCTGATCCAATCCACCTCATTCCGATACAAGAATGACTTATCTTAAAAAGATCTGGGAAAGGATTTAATTTAGCCACTTCTGCCTTAGTCAAATCCTCAAAAGGTATTACAAAATTTAATTTTTTCTTAAAAAATAATTCAGATAATTTTTTGGCTTTGGAAAGAACAAATGGATGGGTGGTCATGGTAATGGAATCCATAGGTGAAAAGCGCATTTGGTACATAGTAGGTCCACATTCAGTAATAAATATTTGTTTGGCATTTTTGAGATTTGCGTATATTGAGCCAGAAAGAACATAGAAAAATCCCCTTAATTGAGAATATCCCTCGCTATACATCGG
>JAAOYK010000040.1 GCA_018221305.1 Candidatus Pacearchaeota archaeon | reverse complement strand
GTTGTTTTTCAAAAAGTCAACGCATTTTCTGATTGTTTCACTCTTCAAAAGAGGAGCTGTTGCAAAAAGCTGAAAAAGAAAATCTCCTTTCTTCGTAGCCTCATAATCATAGATAAGCAAGTCGTTACCATTAACAGAATCGGCAGTCATATGCTCGGGACGATCAATAACCCTGGATCCAACGCTCTCTGCAAAATCCTTTATTTCATCGCTATCGGTGTCAACATATATCTCGTCAAAGGCTCTGGATTCGACTGTGCTTGTAATGATATATTTGTACAAGGGATGCCCACAAAAAGATTTGAAGTTTTTCCCAGACAGGCGTTTGCTTAGGCTTTTTATAGGTATAAAGGCAACAGTTTCCGTCATGTTTTCAATTTTTATTCTGGATTCTTATTAATATTCCTATGGTTATCTAATTTTTTTATCGTGCACTATTTAACTTGAAACAGCACGTCATTAGGGATTATCGCATTGATTTAAGAACAAAAAAACCGGTTTTAACATTCAATTTAAACCTGTCCCAAGATTTTGTTCTTAAAAGCAGGCCAAAAATCTTTGACGGCCGCAAATAAAATTCTCTATAAGCCTGCTTTGCCCATTTCATCAGTTCATCCTCATCCAAGTCCGGGAGCCTGTGGACAGGTCGAGTATGGATTCCATAATGCGAATAATCATATTCTGTTATCAAGCCCTTTTCGTTTAATTCGTCGAATACTTTGGTTCCAGGAAACGGTTTAAGAATGTGAAACTTGGCAATATCAGGGTTTATTTTTTTAGCCAATTTAATGGTGTCTCTGATTGTTTCTTTGGTTTCACCGGGCAAACCGATTATGAAAAAACCCCAGGTTTCAAAACCAATTTTTTTAGCCAACGAATAAGCTTTTTCGATTTGACTAAGTGTTATGCCTTTCTTTGCGTTATTTAATATATTCTGATTTCCTGATTCGACGCCAAATGCGATACTGTACACTCCCATATCCTTTAAGCATCTTAATATCTCTTCATCCACTCTGTCAACCCTCAGGCCGTTTGGGAATGCAAATTTCAATTTTATATTTCTTCTTTTAAGTTCGTCACGAACACCAAAAACCCTCTTTTTGAGCAACGTAAAATTATCGTCCCAAAAATGGATTTCCTTGACCCCGTAATCATCAATCAATTTTTCAATTTCATCAACGATATTTTCTGCACTTCTATATCTGAACCGGCGATGATAGATCAGTTTCACACAGCAGTAGGTACAACTGTTTGGACATCCTCTGGAGGTTATTATAGGCATAACAGGAGTTAAAAGTGAATCTGGATACACATATTTTTGATGATTAAAAAGATGTCTTGCAGGGAAAGGAATGTCATCTAAATTCTTTATTAAGTCTCTATCAGGAGTATGATTAACAGTCCCCGAATCCATAAAAGATATTCCTTTTACTTCCGCTGCCTTTTTTTTGCCGCAAATAACCTCAATTAATTCAAGTATCGTTGCTTCGCCTTCGCTGCGAACCACAAAGTCAATGCTATCTGATTTGGCAACTTCGTCACCAACAATTGTTGCATGTATCCCGCCTAAAACTGTAACTGCCTCGGTGTTCTTCTTTACCAAAGCGCAGAGTTTCTCAGCATTCTCAAAAGTGGGGGTTGTTGCAGTAAATCCAACCAATTCATACCTCTCCTTTACGATTTCAATAAAATTGTCCTGTGTGATTCCATCAGCGTCGATATCAATTATTCTTACCTGATGTCCTGCATCCTCTAAAACAGCGCCAATATACGCAAGACCTAAAGGAGGGTAATCTGGCGATTTCATCTTGCCGTAGACTTTTGTCTGAGATGGATTGACTAATAGTACTTTCATAAACTTACCACTACATTGTTTATCGGGGGCCAACGAAAAAGATATTCTGAATCCAATTAAAAAGTTTTCCCAAGAACCCTTTACCACAAGATTTATGTGGGGCGATAAGATTTTATCTGTGCGATGTGGAAAAATAGAAGATAAATCGAAAACGAAATCGATTTTTCTGCATTGACAAAATTAAAGTTGGTAATCATGCTTACATCGATAATTGTCCCAGCCCATAATGAAGAAGAAAATCTACCCTTAATGATTGAAAGTCTTATTCAAACTTTAGATGCGGAGGGGATTGAACGCGAAATCTTGATTATTGATGATAATAGCATTGATAATACTCGTCAGGTTGCTGAGAAACTTTCTAAAGAATTCGATGGCGTTAAGGTTGTTTTCAGATCTCCGCCAAAGGGATTTGGAAGGGCCTTAAAAGACGGTTTATTAGCTGCAAAGGGCGATATAATAATACCAGTTATGGCTGATCGATCAGAAGATCCAATTGATGTTGTGGGGTTAATCAAGCAGGTCGAAGCAGGTTACGACATCGCCTTTGGATCCAGATTTATGAAAGATAGCAGATTGATAGACTATCCAAAAACTAAGCTTTTCGCAAATCGAGCCTTTAACACGCTTCTTCGAATTTTGTTTTTGATAAAGCAGAACGATTTAACAAACGCCTTTAAAGCATATCGAAAAAAAGTGCTCCTCGAAATCGACCTAGATTCATTAAAATCAAATTATTTTGACATCAATATCGAACTGTCATTAAAGTCCAAAGCACTAGGATTTTCAGTATCAGAGATTCCAGTGGCATGGCTTGGAAGAACTAAGGGACAATCAAAACTAAAACTTTTAGAAATGGGTCCAGTTTATTTGAAGCGGATGATTGACGTTTTTGTCTGGAGAATCAAAAGAACATTCAGAGGATCGAATAATAAAAGTTGAGCTATTGCGCGGACTCTCTTTGAAGAAGAGAATCGTAAATCTCTTTCATAATCTTTTCGATGTTGTAAGTTAATTTCCATCCAGGATAATGTTTTTGAAATTTTCTAACATCACTGATCCACCACATATGGTCCCCGCTTCTATTCGTCTTATCGTACGTCCAGTTCATTTTATTTCCTGTAATGCTTTCTACCAATTGGATGGCCTCAAGCATCGAGCAGTTTGAATGTCGGCTTCCACCAATATTATACACCTCTCCTTTTCGTGGGTTTTTATAAAAATGATAAAATGCATTAACAAGATCAAAACTGTGAATATTATCACGGACTTGTTTACCTTTATAACCATAAACCATATAATTTTGACCATTTACAGCGCATTTCATTAGATAGGAGAGAAACCCATGAAGCATTGTGCCAGAATGCCCAGGACCAGTGAGACACCCTCCTCTGAAACAGACAGTCTGCATATCAAAATAACGGCCATATTCCTGAACGGCGAGGTCTGCTGCAGCCTTGGAGACTCCAAATAGGGAGTGTTTACTTTGATCAATGCTCATAGATTCATCGATTCCATGTTCAAAATATTTATGACCTTTATCAACTTCCCACCTGGATTTCTGTTCTAAGAGCGGTAATGTATTTGGGGTATCTCCATAGACCTTATTTGTGGAGGTAAAGATAAAGGGTGCGTTGGGACAATATTTGCGGGTGAGTTCCAATAGGTTTAACGTGCCATTGGCATTTACTGTAAAATCAGTAAGTGGGTCTTTAGCAGCCCAGTCATGACTTGGCTGAGCTGCGGTGTGAACGATTAGCTCAATATCGTCTGCGTTATCTTTAAAAATCTGTTTCATATTAGCCTCATCTCTAACATCTGAATTATAATGTCGGTAATCCGAGATTTCGTTTATGAGTACTTCTCTATTCCAAGCAGTGGAGGCGCCGTCTCCAAAAAAATCGCGTCGCATGTCGTTATCAATCCCGAGGACTCGAAAACCTTTGTTTGAGAAAAATCTTACAGTCTCAGCACCTATTAATCCCGCCGAACCAGTAACAATTAAAGTTTTCATAAGTCACCCCTAATTTAAAACTGGCTCTAACAATTCTTTATTTGCAATTATCCACTTTGAGACGTCAGTAATTATTTCTTCAATACTTTTGTTTGGTTTCCACCCTGTCGCTTTTTGAACCTTAGAATTGTCAGTAATATAGACTGGAACATCAAAAATCCTTTCCTCATTCACTGGATCGATCTTAATTGTGTTACCAGTTATTTTCTGGCAAAGTTGGGTTAATTCGAGAAGAGAAATGCTTACATCTCTTCCCCCGCCAACATTATAAATCTCTTTGTTATGTCTCTTTAGATCCTCGATTTGTATCTTTATAAGCCTGTAAAGGTCATCGATATGCAGGGCATCTCTGACCTGTTTTCCGCTTCCTCCATATCCAATATATTTTAGCTTGCCACCATAGAGATGCCGTGCTATCCACAGAGCGATTACACCTTGGTCCACCTTTCCCATTTGCCAAGGACCGGTTATCACACCACACCTGTTGATAACGCCTTTCAAGTCGTAGGTTTCAAGATATTCCTGCATCATGATTTCTGAGCAAAGTTTAGTTGCACCATATAATGATCGTACACCTTCTATGGGAAAGTTTTCTGTTATACCCTTTGATGAAACACCTGTTAACAATTGTTTTTCAAGTATTTCAAAGCGGCTTTCTGTCTCGGAGCATTTTATACCTCGCAATGTTTTTATAGGGTAAACCCTGCTGGTTGAGAGAAATATTATGCTGGACTCGTTTTTCCTCGCCATCTCTAGCGTGTTCAACGTTCCCCCCAAATTTGTACTCACAACATATTCTGGAGACTCCTTTATACCTGCCAGAACGGAGGGTTCAGCCGAACAGTCCACTATTAAATCAACCGCTCCAACAGCTTCAAGGTCCTCTTTATTTCGAATGTCGCCATGTACAAAATTTACTCCACCCTTATTTAGACGCATTAAATTGATTTCAGAGCCTCTTCTCTTTAGATTGTCAAGTGCAATAATCTCTGAACTGCTGAAATCGTTTTTAAGATTTATTGCTAGATTCGAGCCCACGAATCCTGCCCCGCCGGTAATCAGTATTCTATTCATGAATTGCATCTTCCATAGATTAAATCATTTGTTGCAATCCATTTCTTTTAAATCTTGCTTTTAAAAATCAAAGGTTACTCGATTTTAAGTTTCATGACCTTGATCATTATTAAAGAAGAATAAAAAAGAAATGATAATCAGCGGGTAAAGCGTTCCTATCTGGCGAGTGACCTGGCCTGAGAGAAAAAATGTTGCAATAAGAATCAAAGGCAAAGAAATGGCCGTATTTAGGTATATAAATCTGTCTTGTTTTAGGTTCAAAAGGCCCATCCAGATAAATGAAAATGTTAAAATAAAAATAATCAGCCAACCAAGCAATTCTGGAATCGAGAACAATCTCAAGCCATAGGGTGGGAATTCACCGGCAAATAGGTTCACACTATAGGCGACATCCGCCATAGGCCCTCCAAGCGAAAGTCTGACCACCATAAAAACGATAATGGGAATTATTGAAAGGAGCAGAACTTTTGCTAGACTTTTTGGTCCGTTTTTTATTTCTGAATAGTGGTTTGCGAAATATAAAATTCCAACAAACACCAAAAGCTCTTTTGAAAGAACACCTAAAATTGCCGATAAAATATATAGACGATCGTTCTTCAACCTTAAACTCAAAAGCGCCAAAAGAAAGAAGAAATATTGAGCCGGTTCCATCATCGGAAAAGGTAGCGTTTTGGTTACTCCCGCTGAGGTGATGGCAAGTATTCCCCCAATAAGTGAAAGGCTGTCTGAAAAATTAAAACATCGTTTACAAAAATAAGTAAACACAATTCCGATGAGATAGACAAAAATAATATTCATAAGAACAAAAGAATAGGCTAAGTGTAGTCCAGTTATCTCATTGATAACCGATGCAATAAAAGGTGGCAATACTCGGTATTTATAAGGGGGAAATGATAAGCTAAAATCTTCCGATTGTTTGAGATAGTATCCAGCGTCTCCATACACGCCCAATTTCCAAAAATCAGTTTTTTGTAGTGAGGGTGCTTCTGGATATTTCCCAAAATCTGGATAATACTCTTTAAATAAATTCCTTTCTTCTGATCCTCCTAGTGGATGTTTAATAAAACTGGTATCGATTGTGTTCTCAGGGCCGTATGAATACGATATTGATGTGGAGTATATCAAGCTCAAATAGATTAGTGATATAATGATCCAGTATTTTTGTTTACTTAAAAAATCCATAATATTTTTTAATATTTTCATATGACTCTGTTTATCAGGAATCGTTCTCCATAAATAATTTTCTCACTCTAGTTAATGCTTTTCCATCAAAATAGGGGTCTATCTCATCTTTAAAATAGGTGTTAAGAAACTCATTAAATGAGTTTTCAGTGACTTCATGAAGCCAATAATTAATTAATTTTTTTAATTCTTCGTAGCTGTGCGCCACAAAGTTAGGAATTCTATTATAATAGAATCCTTCGCCAATGTAATTGCCTGCCACATCATAGTAAATACCTTTCTTTTTAGCTCCAAGAGCCTCAGCAGTCGTTGATGTAAAAGCAGCCGAAATCGATAAATCTGAAACAGTGATAACCTCGGGAGCGGAAATTCCTTCTTCATTGTACCTAGCAAAGAAAAGGCAACGTTCATGTTTTATTAATTCTTTATATAATGGAATTAAAAAAGGTGTTAATTCAAGCTCTTTTTTCGCCTTGAAAACAATACCAATATCCGGAAATTCATCAAGGAGTTTTAAAATGTTTTTTCCAAATTGAATTCCATCTTCTGGCCTCAATTGTGCATCCACTCCGTAACTAGTGTCGAACACCCCAATTATTATCTTGGGTAGTTTTTTAGCTATAATGATTGAGGGTAAGGCAGATTTCAGTTTGCCGTTTTGTATTTCATTAACAATTTGAGAATAAATAATTCCGTTTTTTACGTATTCCTTTATTTTATTTCTGTGCTTTTTAATAAATCTTTTAGTTATTTCCCCGTAAACGATTAATTTGTCATAATGCATAAATGAATAAATAGTTTGATTTTTATTGTTCATATCCCCCTCCAAATAAGGGTCAATGGTAGAATTATCTGAGTGGACATTCCAAGTTTTAATACCATTTTGCGATAAAATATGAGTTTTTGACAAATTATCTGGTAGTAATTTTCGTAAATAGTTACTTATTTCATAATTTTGAACAAAAATGTTCCATAATATATAATCTTGAAGAATTCTACGTTTAGTGTCGATAAAATATGGTTCTTTATATATCGACCAAATTAGTGTTTTAAACCAAGTTGGCAGAAAGCTTTTTATTATGCCATTCCAAAAAAAATCGGCGCTTAAACTTTCTCTATCATTTTTTAGGAGTGTAAACTTATATCCATTTTTTTTATAACCGTTTATATTTATTTTTCCACTCTCGTCGATAAACAAAACATCCTCTTTTGGCATTTCATTATCATCGATAAATATTGTTTCTGTATAATAATTCATTCCAAATAGACTCTTTGGATGGTTAATTGTTATTCCAATTTTATATCGCCTAGGTAGTTTTTGGTTAGATATCCCTTTTATTTTGATAAATAATAAATAAATAGGATATAACAGCAATAATAACCTCTTTAAGTGATCTACGAAATTTTTTAATTTAACCCTAAAATTATTAGGTCTTATTAAAGTAATGCCTTTTATTAGGGGGGAGGTTTTATCTGAATGTATCATGAAATGGCTTTTGGGAATAAAATGAACATCAGATGTAAATTCGTAGGTATTAACAATTTCATTTATAATCAATTCAGTTCCATATAACTTTTCTAAATCAATCAATAATTCCTTTTTATACATATCTGAGATTTCTGGAAAATCAAGTAATTTAGTCATTTCTTTTACGGAGGGACTTTGCGAAAAATATTTGTTAAAAATATAGTCTAGATTTTTGTGGGCAAGGCACGCTGCTTGAGGGTAAATCTCATATTTCAATATTTTCGAATGAAAATTGATTAACATTTTTGTACGAATAAGTTTATTTATTTGTTTCCTTTCAGCGTATTTTCTGTTAATACTATAATAAAACACTAAGAACTCTTTTTTTAAGTATTCATTTAAAATTGAATGGCAGTCTCCTCTTAATTCTTCAAAGAAAACAATTTTTTTCTCTATCATTTTTTCGTTTTCATTATGTTAACTAAATGCAAATACAATTGTATATTCATATAATTATTGACAGATTATGTATTGAGGTGTGAAATGAGTTTTAAGATACTTATAACTTGTTCAGTAAATTCATTAAAATTAATTAAGGCTTAAACTCTTGAGTCAAGATACAGGGCATGTGATATAAGTTAGTTAATGGTTTTTATAACTTATATCTTGAAGGGATATTAACTTCAAGTGAGCAAGACATTATAACTCAATAAGGAAAATATCTTAAAGTGATAATGGAATTTTTTAGAAGGCAAAAAATTTAAAAAGGTAACGGAGACCTCTAACATGTGAAGATAATTTTTTTTGGTTTAGGGTCTATTGGCCTTCGGCATGCAAGACTTATAAAAAATAACTTTGATCATGAGCTGTACGCCTATCGGTCTAGCAAAAAATCTGAGAAAAACAGTCTAGGCATAAAAGAAATATTCGAGTTAAACGAGATTGATAGAATAAAACCCGATGTTGCTTTTATCACTAACCCAACAAATAAACATGTTGAATATGCAACATATTGTGCAAGAAAAGGGATAAATCTTTTTATTGAAAAACCTCTTTCAAATGATAAACAAGGAATACCTGAATTATTGAAGGCCATTAAAGAAAAAAATATAGTTACTTACACGGCTTATTGCCTGAGATTTCATCCTGCAATCATTTGGCTTAAAAAATATTTAAAAGAAAATAAACCGCTCCATATCAATGTTAACGCTTCATCGTATTTGCATGACTGGAGAGAAAATGTCGACCCTCTAAAACATTTCAGCGCTTTTAAAGATCAAGGTGGTGGGATAATTTTAGAACTTTCGCACGAAATTGATTATTTATATTATCTGTTTGGTGACATCAAGAAATTGAGTGTTAACTCGGAAAAAATAAGCGATGTGACAATTGACGCGGAGGACTTTGTTGATATCTTATTACAATTTAAAAATAATGTATTTGCAAATGTACACATTAATTTTCTTAGCAGACTCTGGAGAAGAGAGATCATTATTGATTTTAAAGATCGTACGATTATTTCAGATATAATCAACCATACAATAACTATAATCAAAGATAAAAAACGAAAGACTTTAGATTTTGAAATGCAACTAGATGACATGTTTCTTGAACAATTAGAATATTTCTTCAATCATTTACAAAAAGGAAAACCTATGAATAATATAACAGAGTCCTTAAAAGTCTTTGATATCCTAATGCAGGTTAAGAATGAGGCAAATTTATTATGAACATGCTTCTCACCGTTTGCTGCCGAGGTGGTTCGAAGGGGGTTAAGAATAAGAACATTAGGAATTTAGCTGGGAAACCACTAATCGCATACACTCTCGAAACAGCTAAAAAATGGGGAAAAGCCGACACAATAATTTGTTCTACGGACTCAAAAGCAGTTGCAGATGTAGCCAAAGAATATGGAGTAGAAATTCCCTTCATGCGTCCTAAAAGTTTAGCAACTGACACTATGGGAAAAATACCCGTTATAAGGCATGCATTGATTGAATCTGAAAAAATATATGATACAAAATTCGATATAATCGTTGATTTAGATGTTACCAACCCGATAAGAACAATTGAAGATTTGAATAATTGTTTAAAGATTTTTCAGGAAAAGGACATCGATTTTTTATTATCAGCAGTAAAAGCTCGGAAGAATCCTTATATGAATATGTTAGAGATAAAAAAAGATGGATTAGTAACGATATCAAAGAGATTAGAACGCCCAATATTGAGGCGGCAAGATGCTCCTAAAGTGTATAGTGCCAATGCTTCTATCTACTTTTATAGGCGGGAATTTTTGTTAGATGAAAAAAGTAACTGGCCCCTTTCTTCAAATCGAGTGATTATATATTTAATGAACGAATGGTCTGCTGTCGATATTGATACAGAGCTGGATTTCAGATTTATTGAATTTTTAATAAAAGATAGGTTGGTTTCGATATGAAAGACTATATGAAAAAATTCAGATTGGACGAGAAAGTTGCTGTAGTAACAGGTGGATTGGGCCTTATTGGTAGGGAGATTTCAATTTCTCTAGCACAAGCTGGAGCAAAAGTGTTAGTTTTAGATATTGAGATCGCAAAAGGCGAAAAATTTGAAAAAGAATGCAAAAAAGAGAAATTAGATGTTAAATTTTTTCGGTTTGATGTGACAGATATTAAGGCACTTGATAACACCATATCGCAACTGTTTAATGTAGAAGGTCCGATATTTGTATGGGTAAATACAGCATACCCCAGAACAAAAGATTGGGGGCTTGATTTAGGAAAAGTTAAATCAGAAACATGGCAAAATAACGTAGACATGCATATGAATTCATATTGTCTAATGACAAAAACTATAGCTGAACTTATGAAAAAATCTAAGATTGGAGGGAGCATAATAAATTTTGGTTCAATTTATGGTGTGGTTGCACCAGATTTTGAGATATATAAAGGAACAGGTATGAATAATGAAGGCACATATGCAGCAATAAAAGGTGGAATAATTAATTTTTCAAGATTTGCAGCGTCATATTATGGAAAATATTGTATAAGGGTCAACTGCATTTGTCCTGGAGGAGTATTTGATAATCAAAATGAAGAATTTTTAAAGAATTATGAAATGAAAACACCATTAAAAAGAATGGCCAATCCTGATGAAATTGCATCTGCTACATTATTTTTAGCTTCAGATGCTTCATCATACATGACTGGCACAACGCTTATGGTGGATGGTGGATGGACCTGTATTTAATTTGAGGAAAGGAAAAATGAAAAATGGCTTGAATAGCTGGGACTCGAGTTGGGAAGTGGTTTTTCAAACACAAGAATGGGGGAAATATCCACCGGAAGAATTAGTGAGATTTATCGCTAGAAATTTTTATAAAGTTCCAAATCGGAATGACATAAAAATACTTGATTTAGGGTGCGGAACCGGAGCAGCGACCTGGTATATCGCCAGAGAAGGGTTTTCTGCTTATGGAATTGATGGTTCTGAAACAGCTATAAAAATCGCAAAACAAAGGTTTCAAAATGAAAACTTAAAAGGCGCATTTAAGGTTGGTGATATTATTAAATTGGATTATCCCGACTCATTTTTTGATTGTGTAATTGATGTTATGTCTTTGTTGCATAATAGAATTGATAACTTGAAAATAATTCTAGATGAGGCGTATAGGGTATTGAGACACAACGGTAAAATCTTTTCTATGGTCTTTTCAAAGAACTGTAAAATCTCTAAAGAATCGAATCAACTATTGAGAAAAGGATACACAAATTTTTTTAGTAAGGAAGAACTTGTTGATTTGTTTTCCACTTTCGCGAATGTTAATATTGAGACAACTGAACGAACAGACAGAAGTAATTTTTGCTCTTATTATGTTCTAACTGCTGAAAAATGATAAAAATCGCAAATAAATTAGTGGGAAACGATCAACCTTGCTTTATTATAGCTGAAGCTGGTGTAAATCATAATGGGGATATCGAGATAGCAAAAAAACTAATAGATGCTGCTGCTGACGCTGCTGCTGACGCGGTAAAGTTCCAAACCTGGATAACCGATGAAATTGTTACAAAAAGCGCAGAAAAAGCAGGATACCAAAAGACAAATTGGGGCGCGGATTCGTTTTATGATAACCTAAAAAATCTTGAACTTTCCTATGAAGCATTTAAAGAACTTTTTAATTATGCGAAGAGCCGAGATATCATCTGTCTATCTACCCCTGATGACATTACTAGTCTTGATTATCTGGTTGATGTGTGTGACATGCCTGCAATTAAAATAGGGTCCGGAGCCATCACAGACATTAGATTAATCAAAAAAATCACAAAAAAATCCATAGAAAAAAACATACCTGTCATCCTTTCTACAGGTATGTCTGCATTGGACGAAATAACATTTGCTGTTAATATCATTAAAAACATTGGAAATGATAAATTAATATTGCTGCATTGCACATCAACTTATCCCACAAACATTGAGGATGTCAATTTAAGAGCTATGAAGATGTTAGAAACAACATTTAACACGTATGTTGGATACTCCGACCATACTCTTGATAAAGCAACACCAATCGTGGCAGTTGCACTAGGAGCTGTTGTTATAGAAAAACATTTCACTCTTGATAGGAATCTTCCAGGTCCAGATCACCAAGCATCATTAGAACCAGAAGAACTAACAAGAATGGTTGACGATATACGGCGATCTGAAATAATATTAGGGTCTGATAAAAAAGAAGTTGCAAAAGGGGAAGAAGAAACAAGGAGATTAATTCGAAGAAGTATAGTTGCAAAAGAGGAGATTTTCGCCGGCACTAAAATAGAAGAAGATTTACTAACCTTTAAGATTCCGGGAACCGGTCTATCTCCAAAACAAATGGATAAACTCATTGGATTGAAAGCAAAACGAAACATTAAGAAAGACGAGCTAATTAAGATTGAGGATTTTGAATGAGGAAGGTTACATATTTTACGGGATCTAGATCCGAATATGGAATAATGAGGTGCTTGTTAAAGGAAATCGAATCACATCCAGATTTTAAATTGGATATAATTGTGAGTGGCTCTCACCTTTCAAATAGATACGGATATTCTGTTAACGACATAAGAAACGATGGTTTCAATATTGTTTCGGAAATAGATATTTTACCAACTAGTGAGGATGAAATTTCTATGGTATGTGCTTTTGGCGATTGTCTTGTTGGTGTCGCAAAAGTTCTAAAGAAAGATAGACCTGATATTTTTTTAATTCAAGGGGATAGAACAGAATCATTAGCAGCTGCAATAGCCGCCTCATACTTAAATATTGTTATTGCACATTTTTCAGGAGGTGACCTAACATACGGTGGTACTCTTGACGATCGTATAAGACCTGCAATAAGTGATTTAGCGCATATTCATTTTCCATCCACTAAACGAAGCGCCGAGGTTTTGAAAAAAAGAGGAGAAGAACCTTGGCGAGTACACTTTTTTGGAAATCCAGGAGTAAATCTGATGAAAGAAGCATTTACAAATAGAGAAGAGTTAGCTGGGAAACTGGACATAGATATTAAAAAGGATTTGGTGGTTGTAATGCAACACCCAGTTGAACCCGAACATGCTGAAAAGCAAATAGAAAAAACAATGAGCGCCGTTAGGGAATTAGGTCTCCAAACTATAGTAATTTACCCAAATTCTGATTTAGGAAGCCAAAGTATTATTAAAGTTATAAAAAAATATGAAGATACACTTATTAAAGCACATAAAACATTATCCAGACCAGATTTTATTGGTTTAATGAGGATAGCGAAAGCATTAGTTGGGAATTCAAGTAGTGGTATTGTAGAAGCACCATCTATAAATCTTCCAGTTGTTAATATTGGCGAAAGACAATCCGGAAGGGAAACTATGGGTAATGTTATAAATACAGATTATAATGAGAATCAGATAATGCAAGCCATTAAAAAATGCCTGTCTATGGAAAAAAAAATTGATATACACTCAATGCCATATTATGTAAAAGACACTGAAAAGAACATTGTAGAAACGCTCTTAAAAATAAAATTGAATAAAAAATTAATTAAAAAAAGATTTATTTTATGAAAAAGATATTATTAATAGATCCTAGTTTAACAAGACCTAAAGATATGGATGCTGAAAAGCTTAGGATAGGAGTGGTTCCTCCCCTAGGTTTAGCATATATCGCGGGGGTAATGGAAAAAGAAGGACACGAAGTTAAGATAGTTGATTGTATTGCAGAAGGTATTGGGGATAAACCCGAATACTCTGAAGACGGTATTAAGTATGGGTTATCTGATGAAGCGGTAAAAAAAATAATTAAAGATTTTTCACCTGATGTGGTCGGAGTATCTTGTCTTTTTTCGAATAAATCATTAGATGCCCATAATACTTGTAGATTGGTTAAAGAATGCAATCCTGAAATACCGACAGTTATGGGGGGAGTTCATGTTACTGTAACACCGGGCGAAACTTTAGAAGACGAAAATGTTGATTTTGTAGTTCTTGGAGAAGGCGAATATACCTTTAGAGATTTGGTAACGGCTTTAGAACAAGAAACAGATTTTTCCAAAATTGATGGTCTTGGCTTTAAGAAAAATGGTAAGAACCATATAAATCCTAAAACAAAATTCATTGAGAATTTGGATGAACTTCCGTTTCCTGCAAGACATTTACTTAAAATGGAAATTTATTCAAAGGCGCAGTCACCACATAGCATGGACTTAAAAAAGACACCTTATACAACCATGCTAAGTTCAAGAGGCTGTATCGCTGGATGCACTTATTGTTGTCTTAAATATATGTCCGGAAGGAAATTTCGGACGCGTTCGGCTGAAAATGTAATAAAGGAAATAAAACACCTAGTTACCAAATACAATATTAACGAGATTCATTTTGAAGATGACAACTTAACTCTGGATAAAGAGAGAGCTTTGAAAATATTTGAAGGAATTAAAAAATTAGGCATTAATTTTAATATTCCAAGCGGTTCGGCTCTTTATGCAATGGATGAAGAGATCATAGAAAAAATGAAAGAAAGCGGAGCGCACACGATATCTTTTGCGGTTGAGTCTGGAAACCAAAAAGTATTAAGTAGATTTATGCATAAACCTGTGGTTTTATCAAAAGTAAAGCCTTTGGTGGATAAAGCAAAGCAGGTCGGTCTAAAAGTTAAAGGATTTTTTATAATTGGATATCCTGGTGAAACGAAAGAAAATATTCAAGAAACAATAGATTTTGCAAGGAAATTAAAATTTGATTGGTCTCATTTTTTTATAGCTTTTCCACATTATGGGACGGAACTCCGGGCTTTATGTGAATCTAAAGGATATTTAAGAAATATCGATGATTATGATATTAGAAAAAGTTTTTATACGACTAGTATTGAAACCCCCGAGTTTACCCCTGAATATCTTAGAAAAGTCCAAGAGTTGGCAAATCTCGACCTTAATTTTCGAAATAATCCAAATCTTCTTGAGGGTAATTTAGAAAGGGTGATTGAAGATTTTAAATCTGTAATAAAGTTATACCCTCATTTAGAAATAGCGCATTTTTATTTGGGCGTTGCTTATGAAAAAAAAGGCCTACTTAAAAATGCTAAAAAAGAGTGGCAAAAGGTATTAGAACTAAATCCTAATTATACCGAAGCGAAAGAGATGTTAAAGAAATATGATTAGGAAACATCCTACAAAAATGGTGTATCCAAATAGGAGGACTTTTCTAGATAATGGGCGCACTGCTTTTTCTTATATTTTAAAACAAATCGGAAATAATAATAAAATACTCTTACCGTCATACATAGGGATAACGGATAAAGAAGGGTCGGGTGTATTCGATCCTGTGTTGGAGAATGGGATAGACTATGATTTTTACAATGTTAACAAAGATTTGTCAATAGATACTCAAGATTTCTTGGAGAAAATTAAGGATCCTGAGATCAAATCAGTTTTAGTTATTCATTATTTTGGGTTTGCCCAGAATGATATAGATCAACTAGCAACAATTTGTAAAGAACACGATAAATATCTTATAGAGGACTGCGCACACAGTTTATTGTCAAAATTTAATAATAAAGGATTGGGTAGTTTTGGCGATGCAAGTTTCTTTTCACTGCATAAAATCCTACCAATGGAGGGTGGGGGAATACTACAGATTAATAATCCTAATATAAAAGATCCTGAAATTACTGACACTGGTCACATAAGGCTATTCCTCAAATTTGATCTTTCTAAGATAGCCGAAACAAGGAGAGCAAATTACCTCTATTTATTAGAAAAATTAAAACTGTTAAAGGGTATAGAAATACTTTATCCAGGGCTTCCAGAAAATATTGTTCCCCTGAATTTTCCAATTTTAATCAAAAATAAGGATAGAAACGAAGTTTATTTTGAGATGCTGGATAGAGAGATCGAACTTGTTTCCTTATATTATAGGCTAATTAATCAAATAAATGAGTCTTATTCAAACTCATATTATATATCTAAACACATAATAAATTTACCAATTCATCAAGCAATAACGTTTTCAGATATAGATGAGGTAGTGGAAGAATTGAGAAAAATAATACAGAAATGAGCTGTTAGTAGGTGCAAGATCGTGATGAAATATTGGGTAAACAATGGCAGAATATGAGTTAGAAATAATACCTTTGGAAGAAAAAAATCAAGTAAAGAATATCTTAAACAAAGTTCCGGAACATGATATTTACACCCATCCAAATTATTTGAAACTTTTTCAAGATTATACTAGAAATAAAGCAATCTACGTTTATTATGGCAATAAAAAAGATTTTATTTTGATTCCATATTTCGAAAGGTCGGTTAATTTTTTTGGATACGATGATTCGGATTATATCGATTTAGTTTCACCCTGGTATTATGGCGGGCCATGTTATAATGTTAATAACAAAAAATTATTGAAAGAAATGTTTTCTAATTTCATAGAAAGATTTGGTGAATATTGTAAAAATAATAAAGTCATAACCGAATTCCAGCGTCTTAACCCTTTGTTAAAAAATCATGAGCTATATAAAAATGGATCCAAAATTTTTTATGATAGAGATATTGTCTATATTGATTTAACAAAAAACCTCGAAAATATCAATAAGGAATACACTAAACATACTAGAAAAAACATAAAAAAAGCAAAGATAAATGGATTAGGAGTTTATCCTGACGAAAGTAAAAAAAGTATTTCTAAATTTATTAAAATATATTCTGAATCGATGAAGAAAAAAAATGCTAAGGATTATTATTATTTCAACGAAACATTTTTCGAAAATCTTTTCAAAAAATTTAAAGGAGAAGTAAGATTATTCAATGTAGAATATAATGGTAAAGTCATATGTTCTTCAATAGTACTTGGAATACATAACATACTTCATGATTACTTAAGAGGTGTAAATTCAGATTATCTTCATTTAAGGCCTAACGATATACTTATTGATGAAATAATAAAATGGGCCAAATCCTCAAATTATCAATACTTTTGTTTGCAGGGTGGTGTTTCATCTTCTGATGATGACGGGATATTTAGATTTAAAAAGTCTTTTTCATCTACAACATCTAAATTTTTCACGTATAGAAAAATACACAACTTAGATGAATATATAAAGTTATGTGGAATAAATGAAAAAAAGCAAATTGATTTAAAATATGAAAATTCGAAGTTTTTTCCCGAATATGCGAGATGATTAATATTGCCAAGAAAAATACCATTATTTAAAATATACTGGGATGAAGATGATATTAAACTAACTGAAAATGCAATTAAAAAAGGAATGAACTGGGCGATCGGAGCTAACGTTGAAAAATTTGAGGAAAAAATTTCAAACTTCATTGGCACTAAGTACTCTGTTGTCTTTAACTCAGGGACTTCTGCTCTTCACTCTGTGCTTTTGGCCTATGGTATAAGCGAGGGCGATGAAGTTATCGTTCCATCTTTTACGTTCATTGCAACAGCAAATGCCCCACTATTTGTTGGCGCCAAGTCAGTTTTTGCCGATATCGAAGAGGAAAAATTGGGGCTCGATCCCGAGGACGTAAAAGAAAAAATTACTAAAAAGACTAAAGCTATTATACCTGTCCATTATGGGGGGTGTCCAAGCAAAATAAAAGAGCTTAAAAAGGTGGCTGAGGATCATAATCTAATTCTAATAGAGGATGCTGCAGAATCCTTTGGAGCTAAAATTAACAATCAAAATATTGGAACATTTGGAGATTCTGCTATGTTTAGTTTCTGTCAAAATAAGATTATTTCTACTGGTGAAGGCGGCGCAATCACTACTGATTCGAAAGAAACCTATGAAAGGTTAAAACTGATAAGATCGCATGGCAGATCAGAAGATCAAAACTATTTTCAGTCATCAGCTCCTTCAGATTATGTAACGTTAGGTTATAATTTCAGAATGTCAAATATTATAGCCGCTCTGGGTGTATCACAATTAAAAAAAATCGATATGATTATTAATATGCGAAGAAGGGTCGCAGGGATTTTAAATGAGAAGATTTCCAAGATAGATAATGTGAGACCACCGATACAATCAAAAGACAGTTTTCATGTATATCAACTCTATACAATACGAACTCATCCTTCTATGCAAGATTCTTTAATAAACTATCTTAATGAAAAAGGCATTATGTCAAAAATTTACTTTGAACCCATTCACCAAACTCATTATTATAAGAATGTTTTAGGATATGATGTAAAATTACCAGTAACTGAGAGAGTGTCAAAAGAGGTATTAAGTCTGCCAATTTATCCCACTATCTCAGATAAAGACATAGGATACATATGTGAGAACATAAAAAAATGTTCTGGGGAGTGTTAAATGAACGATAAAGAATTGAGAAGTTTTTTTAAGGGAAAGAGAATCTTGGTTACGGGCGGCACGGGATCAGTCGGTTCAGAAATTGTAAAACAAATTCTTGAATATAATCCTGATGTAGTGCGGATTTTTGACAACGATGAAACAGGACTTTTCAACCTAAAAGAGGAGTTGAAAAATTTAAAAAAGAGTTACAATAAAACAAGGTATCTTCTTGGAGATGTGAGAGATATTGACCGATTGCGATGGGCAGTCAGAAACATTGACATCATTTTCCATGCTGCAGCGCTAAAACATGTTCCTCTTTGCGAAAATAATCCCTTTGATGCTGTGAAGACTAACGTAATTGGAACTCAAAATGTGATAGAAGTTGCAATGGAAATGGGACTTGAAAGAATGGTAACTATAAGCACAGATAAGGCAGTTAATCCTGTTAATGTTATGGGTGCCACTAAACTTCTTGCAGAACGCCTTACTATATCTGCAAATCTATACAAGGGGGATGAACCGACACTGTTCTCATGTGTTAGATTTGGTAATGTTTTAGACTCAAGAGGGTCAGTCATCCCTATTTTTAGAGAACAGATAAAAAAAGGCGGCCCTCTGACTCTAACGGATAGGGAGATGACACGTTTTGTGATGAGCCTTTCACAGGCAGTGGAGCTTGTCTTAAAGGCCACAACCACAATGGATGGTGGTGAGATATTCATCTTGAAAATGCCAAGAATCAATATAGCAGACCTTGCTGAAGTCATGATAGAAACTACTTCGCCTCTATATGGCCACGATCCATCAAGCATAAAAATAACTAATCTTGGTATAAGGGATGGGGAGAAAATGCACGAAGAACTCATAACAAAGGAGGAGGCATCAAACGCTATTGAAACTGAGAGTATGTATATTATTCATCAGAAAAGTGTTACTAAAGGGCCCAAATTAATTGATATCGAAACCCTAAAAAATTCAAAATTCTTGGATAAATCTGAAATCAAAAATATAATTTTTAAAGCTGGAAAGAAATAATCTATATTACTAAAACAATTTAATTAATATTCCTTACAACTGACACTAGATAAAGCGTTTGATAAAATTTCTTATAAATTCTATTTTTAATCCAGTCTTGGTTTCAATGCTCTTTAATATCTCTACGTCCTGTTCTTCAAGTCCATTAAGACTTAATAAAGAAAATGAATATAAAATTAAGAAAAATATTATGATTGGAATAAATAGAAATCCATCAATAGATTCGAAAATATATTTTTCAGAAGTAAATATAATGAGCATAGAAAAAAACCCGATTGGGACTGATTTTACTATGGCATTAGAAAAGGGTGATATACCTAAATTTCGCCATGAGTATCCAATTATCAAAACCGCATTAAAAATATAAGTTAAAGTTGTAGCAACCGCAGCTCCATTTATACCAAAGCGCGGAATCAACATTAAATTAAGCAGCAC
>JAAOYK010000001.1 GCA_018221305.1 Candidatus Pacearchaeota archaeon | reverse complement strand
TGCTGGAGTTCACATATTAAAAGGAATCGTTAGCTGGGTTAAGATCGTCGTGAGACAGATTGTATGATATCTATTTGGTGTGTTGTTGTCTGAGTGGAAGGATCCCGTAGTACGAGAGGAACCGGGGTTCGGAGCCACTGGTGTAACAATTGTTATGAGCACGTTGTGCAGCTACGCTCTATGCGGATAAGCGCTGAAAGCATCTAAGCACGAAGCCGCCCGCAAAACGAGACAACATAGGCCGCTATAGAAGATAGCGTTGATAGAGTTGGAATGTAAGTTTTAAGGTAACGAGAAATTCAGTTCGCAACTACTAAAAGCCACACTTTTATATTTTGACAAAAATATTGAGACACAAGTTCTTCTTCTCCTGTATCAATCACTGATTTTTTAACCAATAAGTTTAATTCTTATAAACCTTATATTAATAACTACAAATCATTTGAGTATTTAATGTTCGGGAAAAAAAGAGGATTAGTTGAAAAAACAGCAAATAAACAAGAATTAAAAGATTTAAAGGATATGCTCGTTTTCTATCAAGAAGCATCATTACAAAATCCAAGCCCAGGCAATATTGCACGAAGACATTTTTCTGCTATACAATACTACCATTTACTACATCAAAATACAGGATCAAAGCGACATTTACGAAAGTATCAGACAGCATGTAATAGTTTTTCTGAACTATTCAATTATAGGGATAAAAGTCCTCCAACGTACGATCCTAGAGCGAAAAAGCAAAATAGTAACGCTTAAATACCCTAAAAATCTTATTTTTTTGTGAGTGGAATAGTCAACTTACGGGATTCAGTCATTAAATTGATATATTTTCAAGATATATGAAAGTAGAATTCTGAGGAAGGTCTGCCCATCTTTATGGAAAATTTCCATATGACAGAACCATCCATGAAAATGGATTGTCGCGAGGCAAAGCTCTATTACAGAAACGACACAGCTCTGTTCAAGCAATGAACTCTTGGAGGAAGCATTATAAAGAACAGAGACTTGATGAAACGGGTATCTTGGTTGATGCAAGGTTAAAAAACCGCTTAGTCGAATGTTGACACAAACCGTCCATAAAATCTGTGGGGTTTGACAGAAGGTGGCCTATTTTCCACTCACCTTTTTTCATAAGCTTTAAAAAACTATAATTCTAAGTATTATCTATGAAAAAGAAGACAATTAAAAAATTGTTAAGCATATGTCTTGGTACAATAGGAGTGTTTTTGACACTATTTACAATACCTATTGTTCTTGGAAAAAAGATTCCGATAACAGGTGCAGTTATAGGAACTAATACTAACTCTCAAGTTCTTGGTGCTATTGGTATTATTCTAATGTTGATCGCTGTTATTGTAGAACGGTACGAGATAAAAAATACTAAAAATTAGAGTCCTAGTTAACTTTAAATAACCATAATTATACATAACCTTAACACGGGGCAGTAGCTCAGGGGGAGAGCACTACGCTGAAGACGTAGGAGTCGTGAGTTCGAATCTCACCTGCCCCATTTCTATATTTTTATTTTTTAGAGGATTTTTTAGGAAGTTTTATAAACAATATAACATTATCCTAAATAATAAGAAAAAGATGGTGAAACAGAAAAAAGCAGCTATGGAATTATCAATTGGTACTGTTGTCGTTTTAGTCTTAGCCATGGCAATGCTTGTTTTAGGCGGTGTTTTGGTTAAAAAAATATTTTTTGGTGCAACCGAAAGTGTAGATGAACTAACAGGAAAAGTTAGAAACCAAATAGCTGATTTGTTTGCAAAAGGTGACTCAAATATTATCATAAAATTAGGAAGTGATAAATCTGCAGATGTTAAGCAAGGAGATGTTGATTATGGTATTGCATTTGGTGCAACACCTGAAAACGGGGTTGTTGATAGGAATAGTTTTAAGTATAAACTAACGCTTGATCGAGAATCTCCAGGTAACTGCATTGAAAAATTAGGTGAGCGAACTGTTGAGAAATTTTTTCTCAAACCAATAGGACCACCAGTTTCTTTTACAACTTCTGAAAAATCTATTGCATTTGCCAGAATCGGGGTTACAATTCCTGCAGGCACACAAAAGTGTAGCCAAGCAGTAATCATTGACACGTATGAAAATGGTCAGCCAACAGGTTATTTTGATACTTTTACAATAAGAATCGTTAGTAAGGGTTTTTTCTAAACATTTATTAATATACTTTTTTATAACATATTTATGGTCTTAAAACTATATAACACGCTTGGACGTGAAAAGCAAGAATTTGTTCCTATAAAAGGTAAAACTGTCAAAATGTACACTTGCGGGCCTACTGTTTACTGGTATCAACATATTGGAAACCTAAGATCATACATTTTTTCTGACATTTTGCGACGTGTTCTAGAATATAATAAGTTTAAAGTTAAACAAGTAATGAATGTCACAGATGTTGGTCATTTGACAAGTGATGCTGATGAGGGCGAGGACAAAATGGAAAAAGCTGCTGAAAAAGAAGGAAAAAAAGCAAAAGATATTGCAAATTATTATTTAGACGTTTTCAAGCAAGATTTTAAAAAACTAAACATTAGTGAGCCAGACATTTGGTGTAAAGCTACTAAACATATTAAGGAACAAATAGAACTTGTAAAAACATTAGAAGAAAAAGGGTACACATACCAGACAAGCGATGGTATTTATTTTGATACATCAAAGCTTAGAGATTATGGGAAACTGGCACTTTTAAACACGGCACTACTTCAGGCTGGGAAAAGGGTTTCAATGGGTGAGAAAAAAAATAAAACAGATTTTGCATTATGGAAATTTTCAGAACAACCAGGAGTAAGGCAGCAAGAATGGAAAAGCCCGTGGGGAATAGGATTTCCTGGATGGCATATTGAATGTAGTGCAATGTCTAGCAAATATTTAGGAAAGCAATTTGATATTCATACAGGTGGTGAAGATCATATAGCAGTACATCATACAAATGAAATTGCACAAAGTGAAGCAGCGTTTGGTAAAATGCCTTGGGTAAAATACTGGCTTCATGGAGCTTTTTTAACTTTTGACGGAGAAAAAATGAGCAAAAGTTCTGGAAAAATTGCAACAATTGCTGAACTTGAAAGTCAAGGTTTTAGACCACTTCATTATAGATATTTTATTTTAACAGGACATTATAAAAAACAAATGAGTTTTACTAATGAGAATTTGGAGAATGCAAAGAATAGTTACCAGCGTTTAAAAAATATAATAAAAGAACTTAAAGATGATAAAAAAGAAAATAAAGAATATCTAAAAAAGTTTGAAAATGCAATAAATAATGATTTAAACATGCCAGAAGCTTTGCAAGTTTTATGGGAAATGATTAGAGATACAAAAGCAAAAGGAAAAATTAAAACTATTAAAAAAATGGATGAAGTTTTTGGGCTTGATCTTCTCAAACAAGAAAAATTAGATATTCCAGAAGAAGTAAAAGAATTAGCAGAAAAAAGACAACTTGCAAGAAAAAATAAAAACTGGGAAGAGTCTGATAAATTAAGGGATGAGATAAAAGAATTAGGATATCAAGTAAATGATACACCAGGGGGATGGAAAATAACTAAGTTGTAATGCGAAAAAGAATGGAAATTAAAGATATAAAAAATAAAATAGTTGCTTTAGCTACAATAGGTTCTGATGGCAAGCCCCATAATATTGCAGTTGAACTTAATAGTTTTGAAAATAATAAGGTTGTGATTACTAATAACGAGATGAAGACTACTGTTGAGAATATCAAGAGTAACCCTTATGTTTCTTTGGTGTATTGGAAAGGTGATGATGGTGTGAGGATTGATGGGAAGGTTGAGTATTTTGATTCTGGGAAATGGTTAGATTTTGTAAAAGGTTTGCCTGAGAATAAGGGTTTTGCTGCGAATGGGGCTTTGGTTATTGAAGTGAATAAAATAACAAAACTTGGATAAAAATGAAAACACCCTTACTAGTGACTGCAGGAATTATTTATGATGAAGATTCTATTGGATTAATAAAACGTGGTCGGGAGCCTTTTAAAAATTGCTGGGGATTTCCAGGAGGGATTGGAGCGTTTGAACATGTCAGTGACCCAAAAGAAGCTGTACAATATGAAATAAAAGCTGACTTAAATTGTGAATATTTATTAGAAGATTTTTTAATGCACAGTTACTCAGAGTTTACATCGCCTACTGTAACTTTATTTTATTATGGAAAAATAAAAGGTGATATAAAACTTGATGTTGATATAGCAGATTTTAATTTTTTTTCTATAAATAAAGCGTTAAAAATGGATCTAGCTTTTGATCATAATACGGTTTTAGAAGAATTTGTACGAGTCAAATATGGAAGACAAAAATAATGAAGTAGAAAATGAAGATTGCCCATGCACGTGGGACTGTGAGCGGCATGGAAAATGCAGCCAGTGTCAGGAATATCATAGAAGATATGGCGGCCTTACTTGTTGTGGAAAATAGTAACCTATAAAAATAAATTAGTATTATCAATTATATGAAAGAAAAAGAAAAAAAAGAGGCAGGAAAAAGTAAAAAGCCTAAAGTTAAACTAGTAGTTTTTGATTTATGGCATACACTTGCTTACCGTAAAACAAAGCTTAGTTCACTCAATATTATTGCAAAAAAGTTTAATCTTAATTTTTTGTGGAGGCATTATGTTGACATTTTTGAAGAAAGTACTCAAACAAAAAAATATAAAACAAAACGCGAAGCATATTCAAATTTTTTAAAAAATCTTCATTTACCTGTAACTAATAAAAATGTTGACTATGTCATTAAATTGCGAACGGATTTAGAAGCAAAATCTGCACTTTACCCGCACGTCATACCAATGCTTAGAAAATTAAAAAAGCAAGGAATAAAAATTGGTCTTTTAACAAATAGTACTTGTTTTGCAATAAATGTAATACGTGAAAAAACGCGCCTTTTAAATTATATTGATATCTTGTTACCATCATATGAATGTGGATCTATTAAACCAAAACCAAAGGGATTCAAACTAATGCTTAAAAAAGGTAAAGTAAAACCAAGTGAATCAGTAATGATTGGTGATAAAATCTATGCAGATGTTCATCCTGCACAAAAATTAGGCATGAACGCTATACATTTTAAGAATTATAAACAATTAAAAAAAGAAATGGCACTGCTTGAAATTGAGATCTAAAGATGAACGTTTTAGTACATTCTTTATTTAACTTATTAACAGGAATTTTAGCAAACTTATCACTTTATGAAATAATGTTTTTAGTATTAGGCGGGATAATTATTGATATTGATCATTTAATATACATGATTTTTAGAGAAAAACTTCATAACCCAAAAAAGATCTGGAAATTTCATAAACAGGAATATAAAATTAACCGGCCGCATTTTTACATTTTCCATTTTTTAGAAATAATCTTATTATTAATGCTTATTAGTTACTTTATTAATTGGTATTTATACTTAATATTTGTAGGATTTCTTCTTCATTGGATAATAGATGTTGCCACGTATATTCAGTATTATAAAAAAACTAGGCCTTGGATCAATTATTGTTTTTTATTTTTGTATTTAAAAAGATAAAGTATAAAAACTAAAATTTGTTTCTGCAAATGTAAAAAAAGGAGAAAAATGAAACCAACTGACTTTATAAAACTAAAATACAAACCTACAAGTAATGATCTTGTATGTTTGTTCAGGGTTGAACCTAACAAGATGACCTTAAAAGAAGCAGCCGCAAATGTAGCCTTAGAAAGTAGTGTTGGGACATGGACAGATGTTCATGAAAAAAAATATGTACATAAACTAGGTGCAAAAGTTTTTTCTATAAACAAAAAGATGGTTAAAATCGCGTACCCTTCGGAATTGTTTGAGCTGGGCAACGCTCCAAACATTTTGTCAAGCATTGCAGGAAATATTTTTGGGATGTCTTGTGTCAAGAACTTGAGACTTGTTGATATACAATTTCCGCAAAAACTACTCCGAAGTTTTAAAGGACCAAAGTATGGAATACAAGGAGTAAGAAAAATCATGAAAGTAAAGAACAGGCCAATGATTGGAACAATAGTTAAACCAAAGCTTGGTCTTAACACAAAAGATCATACAGAGTCTGCATATCAAGCCTGGGCAGGAGGATGTGACATTGTTAAAGATGATGAAAACTTATCATCTCAAAAATTTAATAAGTTTGAGAAAAGGTTGGTTACTTGCCTTGAAGCTGCTGATAAGGCAAAACAACAAACTGGCGAAGAAAAAGGTTACATGATAAATGTTACTGATGAAACAAAAGAAATGATAAAAAGAGCACAATTAGCAGAAGATCATGGGAGTAAATATATTATGATTGATATTGTAACTGCTGGGTTTTCTGCGCTTCAAACTTTGCGAGAAGCAGATTTTAAATTAATCTTGCACGCTCACAGAGCAATGCATGCAGCTTTTACTAGAAATGAGCATCATGGAATTAGTATGGTCTGTTTATCAGACTTTGCACGCTTAATTGGGGTGGACCAGTTACATATTGGTACTGCTATTGGAAAAATGCAAGGAGATTTAGAACTAGTTAGTCATTTAGACGATAATATGGAACGGAAAATTGTTAAAGCTAATAAAGATCGATTAGCACAAAACTGGGGCAAGGTTAAGACAGTATTTCCAGTAAGCAGTGGAGGGCTTCACCCAGGACATGTACCTTTTTTAGTCAAACATTTGGGTAATGATTTAATAATTCAAATGGGCGGTGGGATCCATGGACATCCAAATGGAACCTTGCGGGGAGCGATTGCAGCGCGGCAAGCATTAGAAGCTACAATGAAAAAAATTCCACTTAAAACATATGCAAAAAATCACATAGAACTTCGTGATGCACTTAATTATTGGAAAAAATAAACTTTTTCCAAAACTTCAATTTAAGAGGTAAATTTTCAGATATTGGAAAAAATAAATCAAAGTGATATTGATTTCATGAATGATTCAAATTCATACCTAATTCTTTGAAAAACTGATGTATCTTTTCCCTCTTCATAACTTTGAGTATATTCTCCATCTATATTTTCTGAAATTCGTGCAAAATACGCATCTATATCCTTAATAATTTTTGAAGAAGAATCTGCAATTATTTTAATATCAGTTTCCAGATTATACCCAAATACTCTTTTTTCACTTAAATTCGAACTCCCTAAAAAAACGATTACTCCTTTTTTTGTTCTTATAACTACCATTTTTGAATGAAACTGTTCTTTACGAGTCTTATACCAACGAACAGAAATTTGACCATTACTTTCTTTTATTAAATCCTGAGCCACGGGTTGATTAGGATAACCAAATTGCTTTTCTCCAAAAAGATTTAGATTTTTGTCTAAAATTAAACTGATATTAACCCCACGTTTTGAAGCTTTTATTAAAGCAGCTTTTACCTTTAGATTAAATAAATAAAAGTTGGCAATGTCTATTGAATCTCCTAAAGTAGTTTTGTCAATTTCTATTATTAAAGAATCTATCATAGCTGCATCATTTAGAGTTTGTATAGATACATCTTTAACATCTTCTGACAAAGGTTCATTAAAGGTCTCAAAAAAGTAATCTAATTCTGGATCATTTATTTCTGCAGTTTGTTTTTCAGTTTCATAAATATCTTTCCAGATTTTGTCGGTTACATAAAAAGCTACATTTGAATAATCACTACTTGGATCATGAGTATTTGCAGAAGTCACTAAAGATACTATTTTTGAGTCATTATCTGCAACAATTAGTTTTCTATGATTTAGGTTCGATTTCATGTATTTTAATGAATTCTGGACCGGATAAGTCTTTCTTTCTAAATAAGGCTTATTTTTTGAAGTATAAATTACATTAATACCGTTTTTACTTAATAAATCAAAATGACTTCCATTATAAATACTATAAATTACACTCATCTCATCAGTTATAAAATATATTATAATGTCTGGATTTTCTTTCTTTTTTTGAAGTAATGCATTTGTAACTTCATCAGAGATGTTTCTAAAAGCAGGACGATCATCACTTCCAAAAAGAAACATATCAAATAAAATAAACTTTCGAGAATTATTAATTATTTCTAAAAATTTGTCATAAATCTGTGTATCATGGACTACTTTTCCATCTTTTTCATAAGTTAAATCATACAAAAACTCAATAGAATCTTGACTAATATTATGAACTTGCCCATATGAAGCATCACCTTTTTTGATCCTTGGCATGATTAAAATATACAAAAAAAAAATAATTAAAATAGCAATCCCTGTATAAATTAAAATTTGCTTATGTTTTTTTCTGAATTTAACCTTTTTCATGTTTATTAGACAGGTTAATAATTTATAAATATAGCTTCTAGGTACATTTTCTTAAGTTAAGAAACAATTAAGTTAGTTTCCTCATCTCTTAATTTTTTTCGTAAACTGCAATTTTCTGCAAATATTGCGACTTGTGACTCTAGTGCAGGAGATTCTGATTCTCCAAAAACTGCGTCCATGAAAGGAATTATTTTATCTTTGGTGGTTTTTGCCTTTTTGCGTGTTTGATGGATCATTGGCTGAATCCGTGAAGTTGCAACAGTCTCTTGCATACATCCAAGAGGACCTACATGATAAATTCCATCAATGTTTAAATCTCCATTAATAAACTCATTAGCTTCTGCAACAGATAATGCTGATTCTCCTTTAATATTAAAGCTAAAAATTCCTTTTTCTTCTAATGCATCTATTGATGGTACAGGATTATGATAATGCATCCGGTCTCCTAATCTTTCTTGGAAAGGGTCTTGTAAATTTTTTCTTAAGTGTCTCATATATGCCCATTTTACTGATGATTTAAAAAACTCTTTTAAATCTTTTATTTCCCAGAACTCGCGCAAAGATACACGATTTACATAATCCATCCATGTAAATGTTGGGTCAAGTTTTGCTTCTAATTTATGACTTTCAAGCAATTTTATGGAATCTTGGTTTGATCCGGCATGACATCGCACAAAAATTTCTCCGTTAACCAAAACCAAAGGAAATCTATTTTTGTCATCACGATCTATATCAAAAAAATGGTCTGACTCTTTAAACAAAAATTGTCTAAGTTGTTTCACGCTTGCATCATTTTCTATTAAATCTGTTAATCTATTATGAGATTTTTTATACACCTTATCAGTTTCCCCTGAATTTGTCTCATAAGGCCTTATACGATGTAAATGTTCAATCAAAACACCATCAGCAGTAATACCATTAAGTGCTGCTCTTAAAATCTTTTTTGTTTGTGATCTTTCTATACCTTCTAATTTATAATCGTCAGCAGAATTTGGACTCATTATAGGAACATTTGTAAACCCTTCTCTATCAAAAAAGTGGCGCAATAATACACTATATTGACCTTGACGACACGGTCCACGGGTTGTTGGCATAAAAACTGCTGCTTGAGAATTAACATCAATTCCTTGAGATTTTAGCGAATCAAGCCAGGCCAAATGGTCTCCTACCTGAAATGCAAAAGGACGGCAAGTGTTTGTTGTCACAAGTTTTTTTGCAAACCTAATAGACTCATCAGTACGTGTTGGCATAACTACAGCATTTAGTCCAGAAGATCTTATTGCTGCAGCAAGCACGTCTGCAGAATCACCCATATAAGGAACACCAAGTATTCTATTGCCAAAATCTTGTTTCGGTTTTTTTGTAGCTAAAGAATTTAGATTTGGTTTTCCTGATTGCTCATGCGAATCTGTTACACGTTTATGTGCCTGAATCCTAGTCCCAAATTGTGCATTACTATTATGCCCATCAGTTTCTAAACAAAGATAGGGTTTTTTAACTTTATCTGTTAAACGGTCCTCATGAAACTCTAAAATAGAATCTGGCCCACAATTAAAATTAGTAAGGCGTACTGGATAAACATTTTTATCGTTAAATGTTCCTATTAAAGATCCAAGCATACTTTGGCCCTGAAACCAGTACATATTGTCCACTACATCTCCTTCAATATCAAATCCAATAAGGTATGACGGCATATAATGAATACCATTAGATACAAACAATTCATCAATGTCCGAACTTGCCTTACCATCAAGTAAGGTATATCCCCTACCAATACCAACAAACACATTTTTTCCTTGACCTTTTAACCTATCAAATATTTTTCTGCCTGTTTTGTGTACTGAATCAACAAAATCTTTTTGAGATTTGTTTGCTTGATCTATTGCAGAACTTACTTTAGCTTTAGTTATTGATCTATCTTTAAAAACTCGCCTTAAGTCTGTTGCAATTACTTGCGCTAAATCATAATCAGGACTTTCAAACTTAAAATCTGGTAATAAAACATCATCATGGTTTAGATTTAAACTTCCAGAAACCAAATATCCTGAAGAACAAACATACGGACAAAAGCTTAATTTTTCTTCGCCAACACTAAACGCATTTGTTAACAACAATTTGTCAAGACCTGGACGCATTTTCTCTTTTAAAAATGCTGCATGACCGTGCGCTAAAATTATTGGATAACAACACTCTGGATGAGCATGTTGTTTTCCAAGGTTTGCTATAATATTATCAGATTCTGGAGATAAAGATACATCAAAGCCCAAATTCTTGTAAAGTGCTGTATAAAATACACCTTTTTCATTTAAAAAAGTTAAACTTCTAGGAATCAATATTTTAGGAGAGTCTGTCATTTCTTCTAAAGAGGATGTTATTTTTGATAATTCTTTGTCAAGCATTCCTTTATACATTTTAGTATAATTTGGTACTTTATCAGAATTAGTATTTGTGCTACCTTTTGGACACCTTCCTCCGGAAAAGATTTTGTCACCTCCTAACTGATAAACTTCTAATTGACAGTCCCTAGTTCCACAACTGTCCTCTAAAACAGAACTACAGGGAGAGACAGTTCTTTCAAACTCTTGATCTGCAACTTCTAGACCTCTAAATGTTGATTTAACCATTTTTTAATTGTTCATGTGCCTGCAATGCAGCGCCATATGCGCCAAACAATTGCCGGTGAGGAAATGCATTTATTTTTGTATTAGTATGCGCTGCTAAAGCTGCTAAATTTGCTAACCCATTAAAAGGGCCTCCTTGAGCAGAAATTGAGTCACCAAAAGATTCGTTACCTACAAACTTGTTTACATAACCACCAATAAATCCATACGCTACTCCTGCTGCAACTTCAGATTTCGGGAGCCCTAATGAAACTAATTTTGCAATGCCTGCTTCTGTAAAAACACCGCACGTATCATCAACAACAGGAGTCTTTTCTGCTTTTAATGCAAGTTCTTCATAGCTTTTAAAATCAAGACCAATCATTTGAATCATGTTTTGCATAGTTTGACCAGTTCCTGCCATACAACTTAAATTCATTTTAGCTTTTTTTACAACGCGTCCAGATTTATCAAACAAAGTAAACTTTGCATCTTGCCCACCCAGCTCAAAAATAGTGTCTACAGTATTATCAAAATTTCTAACACCTGTTGCATGACAGGTTATTTCATCAACCACAGTGTCTAGTGATTCTCCATTTTTATTTGGTGAAAACAATTTTTTATAAAACGCGCCAGAAGATCCGGTATAACATGCAGCTTGTACATCTAATTTGTCACCAAAATAATCTTTTATCTGTCTAAAAACGTTTTGCGCAGCATGCAAAGGCCGGCCATTAGTTTCAATACAAATTTCTGCTATATAGTCTAAATTTTCTGCACCTAGGATGACAGCCTTAGTTGTTGTTGAACCACCATCAATACCAAAAACTACAGGAAATTTTACGATTGGACTCTGGAAAACATTTAAATCTCCATGCTTATAACTTCCTGATTCTTTGAAAAGATTAATTAAAGGTAAAGAATCTTTAAGTGCAGGGGCATACAACAATTCATCTCTTTGTTTAGATTTAATAGAGCCAAGATGTGCAAAAGACACTTTTTTTTCTAATTCTGATCCTTTTACCCTTAAAGCAGCACCTATTGCTCCTGCTTTTTCATGGTTTTGTGGTAGATCAATATTCAAATTAGCATACTTTTGCAGGCGCTCTACAACCAACGAATTAAACCCGACACCTCCGGTCACGACTGCTGTCTTTTTTTTATCCAAGTTGCGCACCCTTATTACATCACTTATATAATTTTTAGCAACACGACTAAACAAGCCCATTAAAATGTCCTGCATAGATACTCCACTATTTTGTAAATGTATCATGTCTGACTGAATAACTACTCCACATCTTCCCCCCACATCAATATCATTTTTATATTCCTTAGCAGTTTTTTCTGCAGCATCATACATCTTTTCAAGACGCTCTTGAGGAGAACATGAATTTTGGATAATATTATCAAAAAAGCGCCTACATTGTTTTGTTAAAAGTATACCAGAACCTCCGCCACACTTTGTCCCGGTACCATCATCTGGAACAAACAATTCTTCATTGTTTATAGTACCAACTTCAAAAAAGTATGGATCTTTTGCCCCGATATGAAAAACATAACTAGAACTTGGAGAAAGATAATGTGCGCCACCTGGAACTGTTAAGGTGTCTGGATAATATTTGCTATTCGTAGACTTGGCAAATATTTTTCCCACATTACCTGTGAACGCGAACTGAGTATTATCCTCATTTATTCCCGATTCTTTAAGAATTTTAAGCGATCCTTGCAAAGATTTCCCAGGATCTCCAAAATGCATGACTGACTTTGGTGCTGCAACTAATAAACCATTTTCATCAAGGGTTGCGCAATGCATAAACTCTGAACCAATATCAACCCCGCTGAAATATCTAGGTATCATAACCGTAGTTAAAAGATTTAATTTAAAAGCTTTTCTCTAATAATGAACCAAATAGATTATTATCTAAATCTTTAAAAGGTGAATTTAGAACAATTTTTAGTTAAGAATAATATCCAAAACTCTTAAAAACGATCTTTTTCTTAGAGTTTAATGAAACTTAGACCTAAAAAAGATTATAGAAATTATAGATGGTTCTTTACCTCAGACAACACATTAGTAGTTGGTGGTAAAAGTGATGAACAAAACGAGGCAGCATTAAAACATTTCTCAAGACCAGAATATACAGTAATGCATACAACAAAACCAGGAAGTCCGTTCATGATAATCCAAAATGAAAGGCCCTCAAAGAAAGACATGGAAGAAACTGCCATATTTACTGGATGTTTTTCTCAAGCATGGAAAAAAGGTAATAAAAAGATAGATATTGACGTATTTAAAGGAGACCAAATTTATAAAATAAAATCAATGAAAACTGGAACTTTTGGAGTAAAAGGAAAAAAAGAAGTCATGCACATAAAACCTGAACTGGTTTTAATAATTCAAAAAAGAAAATTGCGGGCAGTTCCTACTAATGGTCATGAAAAAGTTTTAGTAAAAATTAAGCAAGGCAAAATGAAAAAAGAAGAAGCAACAGACAAGATTGCAAAAATTATGCGTGATAAGTTTAATTTACCAATGCATAAAGAAGAAATAATGCAGGCAATTCCTTCTGACAAATTGGATGTGAAAGCTTAAATATAATATATTCTTATTAGTATTAACAGAAAATGGTGATAGAAAACATTGCAAAACTAAGCATTGTAACTTTTACTACAATTTTAGTAGTACAGGTTATAAAGAAGATACAAAAAAGAAAAACCAAAAAGACAGGTTAGCAAAAAACATTATTCAACAGATGCAAATGGAAGTACAAAAATTTAAAATACCAAAAGGAGCATTTTTTAGACAAACCCTTGGTCTTTTAATTTTTATAATTATTTTCTTAAGTATTTTTATTACTTTACTTACATTGGTCCTTTTAGGTAATTATAATCCAGTTATTATACTATTTGGATTATTTTCAGGATGTGCTTCATTTTTCTCAATTGTTGCATATACTTTAGGATTAGTTTTGCCAAAAAATGTTGTTCTAATAAACGAAAAAAGTATCCAAATCCCAAGATCTGGATGGAAAGGATATCATTTTCCAGAATTTCAAGGACAAGGTTATGAATGGGTTTCTACAAGAAAATTACTGATTGTTTCATCTCTTCTTAATAATATAAACAATGTTTACAAAGTTACAGATAAAAAAGAAAAAGAATCAGTAAAAAAGAACAGAGCCTTATATGGTCTTACTGTAAGGATTAATATTGGGCCATTTAGAATGAGGATCGCAGAAATCCCAAAAATCGTAAAAGATTGGAAAGAGAAAAAAACATTTTATCTTCAAATAATCAAAAACGCTTTTAAGTATAATTATGCAATGGATGTTAACAAAACTGTAGCCATCACTTTCAAAAAAATGGAATTTGTCAAGCATGCTTTTGAAAAACAAGCATTTGGAGGCATGGGATATAAATATGATGAATTTATGAAAAAAATTATGCCAAAAACTGAGAATATGACCGTATATGTATCAGTGGAAGAACCTGATCGATTGGTGGAAGCGATAAAGAAAAGAGTTGGGAAGTAAATTATTTGTTAGTATTTTTCTTTTTAAATTTGTTGATTATAAATCCTATCAATATTCCTAAAAAGTAAAATATTATTATCCAAAAAATTATTGCAATTGGGTATCCTATAATAGATTTTGAAATAGGAGAAATTGTTGCATAAGGATTTATTAGATTTATTCCAATCAGGTTTAAGGCAGATAAGGGCAATAAAAATAATTTTACTAAGAAATTATAAAATACCCATAAAAAAGGGATGTTAGAGCGAAGTGATTGCCTAAAAGAAACTAAACCTTCTATTGTAAATATATTTGTAAATATTATGAATATGAGGGACAAGATGAAGCTGATGATTGAAGCAATTATTCCTGAGAGTTTTAGTTTCATATTAATAAATTTAAGATAAAGTTAGATATAAATGTTTTTAAAAATTATTTGCAGACCTATTCAACAGGCTCTAAAAATTTCATGAATTCGTCTAAGTCATAAATATGAACACCGATAGCTACATCATTTTCACCTGTATAAACAAAAAGCTTGTCATCTTTGATAAAAGCCCCGCTTGGAAAAGTTACATTGTTAACTATTGCTTTTGTATGAAATCTTAGGTGAGGCTCTAAAAATTCATCAGACTTTTTTAAAATTTTTAATGGGTTTTCTTTATCTACTATGAACGCGCGTCCGACATATTCTTTTGATCCACTTTTTAGATAACGGTGTTGATGGTCTAAAATTAACCAACCGTCACTACATTCTATAGGTGCTGGACCTCCACCAACATGACCTTTTTCATCCCCCTTAATTAATAACTTATGATCTCCCCAATGAACCAGATCTGTTGAATATGACAAAAAAATGCTTGGAACCATGTAACCAGCAGAACCTGTTGGACGTGTTAAAGCTACAAATTCGTTTCTACCTGTACGAGGGTTTGTGAACTTTTTTGGGAAAACTACAACATCTTTGCTTGGCGCAAAAAATGCAATGTCAGGATTTTTTGCAGGAAGTCTGACAAATTTCTTAAAATCATTAGTTACAGTAAACGCAGTACAAACATCATGATGATTTGATACTGCAACATAACTAATAAGATATTTATAATGAGTACCTTCAACGTCTAATGCATGACTTAGCTTTGTAATACGTGCATCTTCAATACCATAATTTTCATAACTATATTCTGGATAAAAAGAGGGCTTTTCGCTTACTTTAAAATTTATACCGTCTATGCTTGTTGCCAAACGTAAGTGAGAAATAAAAGTAGGACGTATACGTTCTTCAAGTTCTATAGTAATCAAAGAACCAGGACCATCAATTCTAGCATCTTTTCCTGCTCTATCCCATTCCCAGCGTACATTAAACTTTTCGCCAGGCTTGTTAATAGCTTGAGGGGACGCAATATGACGTTTAAATTCAGAATTTGTTCGTTCTATTACACGAAGTAAAAGAATAATTTTTTCATTACCATGCTCATCAACATGAAGCACTGCTCCAGGATTACATACACCAATAACATCCATATCAGGAGAAGAGGGTGTAACATCATCTGGTCTTATAATAATTCCTTCCTCAACTGGTCGTGGTACTCCCATATTATTGTTGTTTCCTCTAATATATTATTATTATATATTTAGTATTTATCACAGAACTCTTCATTCCCTTAAGGCTTAAAAATAATAAAAAAGTACAAGTTAAAAAGGTTTTGGTTAAAATTCTGAGCAAAACTTTATAAAGGAGTTAATCTTACTAGTAAGATAATCTTATTTTTAATATACCATGAAAAAAAAGGAAAAACTAGAGATAACTAGTATTAGTTCTAGAGGTCAGGTTGTCATCCCACTAGGTATTAGGGAAAAACTCTTAATAGATCAGGGAGATAAATTTATGGTTGTCGGAGAAGGAGATACAATAATTCTTAAAAAATTACAAGTTCCAAGCATAAAAGATATTACAAAATTAATAGATAAAACAAAGGAGATATCAAAACCGGATAAAACTTAAAACATGATAAAACAAAACAAAGATAAAGTGAAAAAAAGAAGTGCAATATTAACAATTCTAGCAATAAGCATAATTTTAATTGTGGCAATACAACCAGTTAGTGCAGCATGGTACTCGCCGTTTACAAACTGGTTAAAAGATTTTTTTGGATCCTCTAGTGATGCGCTTGATGAAGAAGTTGGAGAACTTGCTAGTTATTCTCCTTCTGGAGGAAGTGGTGATAATGGGAAAGGAGTTTATTCTGCATGTTATGTAAATCAGGAGTGCGGTGCTGAGAGAAATTATGATTATTGTTCAGCAGATCTTACCCAGGTCGTGCATGACAGACTAATTCCTACATGTTTGAATCCTGGACGTCTTTCTGCTTATTGTAAAGATATGACCTACAGAAGAACTGAAGATTGTGAAGCAGGATGTTCTAGGGGAAAATGTAAAACTGTTTTTCCACCTAGTTGTGGTGACGGGAAATGTAATGGGGATGAAGTTAGAAACACTTGTCCTATTGATTGTAAAGAAGAGGAAGAAGAGCCAGAAGAACCTTTGCCAGAATGTATACAAAAAACATGTAATGAGTTGGGAAGAGATTGTGGGATAGGCATAGATAATTGTGATAATGAGATAGATTGTGGTATTACTTGCCCTACTGGAAAAACATGTAATCAAGTAACAGGAAAATGTGAATTTCTTGAGGATATTGAAGAGATTGAAAGAGTGGGAATTGATCTCTGTGGCCCTGAAGCATTCAGACTAAATGGCAATTGCTGGTATGTGGCAGGAGCTTGGCAAACATGTAGTGAATTTTGTGCTATAAGGAATCATAATGGTTGTGATGAAACAGCAATGAATGGATTTAAAGATAAAGATTGTAAAGTTTGTAATGGAATAAATCCTGAAGCAAAATGTGATGCTATTGGAAGCGGGAACTATGGTGCACCTTATTATAATGAGGGGGCAGTAAACTATCAATGTAATTCTGGAGTCGGAACTTCTACTTGTGACACAGAAGCTCATTCTGTAAGAAAACGTATATGTCCTTGCAGGGATGATAAAGGAACTTGTGGAGACGGGATATGTAAGGGAACTGAAACAAAAGTAAATTGTGCAGTAGATTGTCTTAGCGGATATTGTGAGGATAATGATGATTGTGAAGAAGAGACAGAAGTTTGTGATTATTCAGAAGAATATGGGGAAAATAAGATCTGTATGGAGCAGGATTGTTATGGACGTGACGCCCAGTGTCCAGAAGGATATAAATGCATGTATGGAGGTTATGGTCATGGTGCAATATGTGTTAGGGGCTACTGTTATGCAGAAGAGGATTGTCAGGAAGGTTATGTGTGCGGGGAAAATCAGAGATGTCTTAAAGCATCTTGTGAGGAGTCTATAGATTGTGGAGAAGGATTTTTTTGTAATATTCGTAAAACCTGTCAGGAAAGTGAATGTTCACAAGATGTTGATTGCGGAGAGAGAGGTATTTGTGAAGATAATATGTGTATGAGAACTTGGTGTTATGTGGATGAAAACTGTCCAGTAGGATATGTTTGTGAAGAAACTGTTTGTATCAAAGAGGGATGTAAGACTGCAACATGTAGTGAACTAGGAAATAAAGAGTGTGGACGGTTTTTTGCAGGGTGCAATGAAGAGATTTTGTGTGGAGAATGTTTTGAAAAATATGGAGAAGGTTATGAATGCAATTCTGCAGGGTATTGCGAAATTAAAGAGTGTGAATTAGTTGAAGCAAAATTTGCAAGACGACCGGTTTCAAAAGGAAAAGAAGTCAGTTTAATTGTTGAGGGAAGGAATTGTGAAGGAAGAAGTGTTAATATCCAGCTTTTTGAAAAAAAACAAGGAAATTGGTTTGCAAGAATGTTTGCACGCATATTTAGTGTTGATAGAGAAATTAAAACCGAAAACCAGGGTCTTGCAAGTTTGACAGGTAATGTTGTAGAGAGAGTCATTGACGAAACAACAAAACTCTTTGAGAAAAATGCAAATAAAGGTAACCAGAAAGATAGAGAAGTAAAAATAAAAAAACTATCAGGAATAACCGGAGCGATTGTGCAAGAAGAACTAGGACCGGACGCAGTACCCTTTATTGATGACACCGTAGAAGTTTCATTTAATTTAGATGATGATATTGAAGGAAGTGACGTTTCAGAATATTATTTTATGGTTGCATTAGTGGATGATGAAAACAAAATAGATCAAGACACGGCCATTAATTCTGGGACCTTTAGTGCAAGCGAATTTGAAGATGCTGACAAAAAACCAAGTTCATATTATTCATTTAATGGGGAATTAGCTATAATGGATTCTCTTAGTGAAAACCATTTAGAAGTCTTTGGTCCTGAATTAATTGACGGAATTTCCTGTACAGGATATTTGTTTGATGGAGTGAATGATTATATTGCTATAAAAGAACTTAGTTATGGTTTAGAAGATGACCTAATCGATGAAGAATATTTTAAACCCATAGAACAATTAAGTGTTTGTGTGTGGATAAAGGCAAACACCCAAATTCCATTTGGACCTATAATTAGTTTTGATGAAACAAAACAGTGGTCACTTTCAATAGTAGACTCTGGACAAGTCAGTTGGATTACTGAGGATAGAGAATTATTAACAAATTTTGTAATAAATGATTATGAGTGGCATCATATTTGCGCAGCATATGGTCCTACAAGTATAATTGATGGGGAATCTGAAACTGTTTCAGGAAATTATAGAAAAGCAGTATATATTGATGGAAAACTTGATAAAACTACTAGTGCATCTTCTGAATTAGGATTAAATGAAGAAAGATTTGGTTTTATTGGAGCGCAGTCAAGAGCAAGCAACTTTAATGGAGAAAAAGGTGAATTTTATTTCAAAGGTATAATTGATGAAGTAATGATTTTTAATGAAACTTTAGACCAAGAGAATATTGATTTTTATTATAATGATTTTTTAAATGAAAATGCAGGAGCTAATTGCTTACAACCACTTTATGTTGTTTCAGTCAGAGCAGGAAGTCCTGTGAAAAATGATAAATTCTCAAAACCTGGAAGTATTACTTTTTCTCATCCAATCGTAGGATCAACTCTTTGCAATAAAGGTAGTGAGTCTGATGGTGAAAGTAGTGATGATAGCAGTGGAAGTGATGAGGAACGTAGTATAGGTGATGAAATTATGGTTGGAGATCCTATCGTTCCTTGTGATGATGCAACCCTGGGTGATGAGGATAGTGAACTGGAAAGTGAAGAAACTTCTGTGATCCCTTGTACTGAAGATAATACAACGATTCATCAAAAAATTAACATAAGTATTGGAGAGAAATGTGTAAATTCTCCTGAACTTGGAAATATAATGAAAGATTATCCATATACATTTAATTCGAGTGCTAATCCAAAAGTTATTACGTTTAAGCTTAGAGATGATTTAACACCTGTTAAAAAAAGAGGGGAAAAAGGAGTTTATTTTGACTATTTATATACTCCCCCTACTTATGGCACTTTTAAAAAACCAAGAATTGAAGAAGGATATTATGAATGGTGGCAGGTTAATGATACTTGGGGTCCAAATTTTACAATAGATTCATGGCCAAGTGAGTATATGATAAATATTACAATTTATGGTGGAGAAAATGGAACAAAATCTGTCTGGGGGCATGACTTGAAAAATAGATCTTTTCCACAAGATAGTATTAATGAAACAACATTTTCAATTCCGTGCATTCCAAGAAGAACAGTTTGCGGAATACCGAGTGAAAGACTAGTGACAGGGTTACTTCCAAGCAGCAGTGATTATGGGTCTAGTGGGGATTATTTAAATCATGAAGGATATGGATTAGATTATATGCAGTATCATACCTGTGTTGATGAGCTTCCGACTTATCATACAGATGAAGATGACGGACTTTATGATGATGGTTCTGAATTTACTCTTCAAAATTATCGAATTCCAATGCATGAATATTATTGCAATAAAACTGATCCCCCAATTGCAGGCCCAAAACCTTTTGCTTATGGATTTAATGAAGGAGAGATAGATAAAGGTAAATTAAGAGAAAATCGGGTTTGTTGTTCTTGGCCAGGAGAAGTATTAAGTAGCTATCCAGAAAATATGAGGGGATATGGTTATAATCCTCCTAGACGAGGTGATGTGTATTGTGAAGCAAAACCTAATGGAGAAATTGATGTATTTGATGATAAATATTGTTCACGAAATCATCAAAGAATGATTTTTAAGAATAGAAATGCAGAGGGCGGCATAAATCCTGCAATGCTAAATTTCACTTATCATATTGGTGAGTTTGAGTATAGTCAAGCTGATTGGTGGATTGGTCCTCCATTTATAAAACAAGGAGCTAAATCTAACTGGTTATTTCGTAAAGGAACTTTTGGGGTTGGATGTCATGGTTTTAAGCTTGAAATACAACCACGTCCAAGTACTGGGTCTGGTTTGGGGGCGTTTACTTATGCAGATTCTCGTTGTGAGCAGGTAGATTATGATGAATATGCAGAATATGAAGGTAAAACAGTTATTAACCCTTATACTAATACTGAAATGCCAGTTATAGATTATGCAACAGGACATTCAAAACCTTATATATATAATAGTATTGAATTTGCAAATTTACAAGTTAGTTGTGAAGGTGTTTCTTATGATTCTACGCACCTATATAAAGGCGGCACCTTAACAACCACACAAAGTTGTGGAGAAAATACAGAATTTTTTGCAGTTTCACAAAAGTTTAGTAGAATTAGAGACATTAAACAAGGTCTGAATAGAAAAGATCGGTATGACTTAATTGAATACCAAGATACAAAATATAAAGAATATTGGGACCTTTGGGATGAACTTGATGAAGCACTTACTGGAGAAGCAAAGTGTTGTAGCTATAATGAATGGTTTAATTCAGAAACTAATAATTGTACTCCAAAATATGAAGACAGATATGTCTGGTGTGGTGAAAATACTAGTATTTATTGGAATGCTTACTTTTTTGCAAAAAGAAATCATTCTCTGCAAATACCTTATATTCATTTGAAGGAAAAAGCCTTTGAGCAAGATGATAAAAAATATCTTTACCTAAATCCTGCTGAGAAATTAGGGCTTGGTTTTGACATTACACGAGAAATTGAAGAAGGAGAAGAAGTTAGATTTGACTACAGTATTAGTGATGGGAACTTAAGCTTTGTTACTTCTGGAAAAGATAAAACAGCGATTTGTAAAATAAAAAATGAAAGAAAAGAATGCAGATATCTTTTTAGTGAAGAAGAAGTAGAAGCAATTTATTTTCACATAGTTAATGGTAGTTTTGATAATTTTACATTAAACATAACTTTTGAAAAAATGGATTATATTTCAGATGATGAAATATTAGTTGAAAGAAATAAAAAAAATATAACTGCTTTTGAGCAACTTGGAGAAAAGCCAACATTCCTGATAGATGATAATGATTACAAAGATATTTTGCAGTATGTTCCAGTCTTAATGTGGCAAAATCAAATGGATGAAGATTGGTGTGAAAAAATAGCAGAGGGTAAATGCGGTTATCCTTATCTAATTTATCATAGAGAATCTGAAAATTTAGATCCTGGAATTTTTCTTGACGATCCTGATGGTCAGTGGAGAGACAGTGAAGGAGTCCATGATTCAATTAAGAGTTTTATAGAAAACTATAAGCCAGATTCTGTTTATGGTATTTTAACTGAAGAAAGTTTTGAACAAAGGGTAGTAAGTGCAATCACATTAGAAAAAATACATTCAGGAACTAAAGGCCTATACACAGAACATTGGTGGAAAGATGCATGGAGTGAAAATGGTGCAATCATAATAATGGGTCAATTTGCTGATGAATCATCAAGATATAAGGGAGCTCTTCTTGCATCAACAATAGCTAGTTATATGAACGCTCCGATAATTTATTCTGAAGATGTTAGTAGATATTTGAATGTATTTAAAAATAAATTTATTTTTCAAGTTGGTTCTTGCACAGAATGTCCAGACAATTTAGAAGAAGAAAATGTTTTTGTCGGACTTGATGAAGTGACAATGCTTATTAACCCAGAAATGGGCACAGTCCCAGATGATAATTTGCTCAGAAAATATTTGGCTAGAATTAACTTTGAAAATTTTTATTTAATAAATCCAAAAGATTTTTCAGAAGATTATTGTGAAAAACAAGCCTTTACTGGAGTTATAAATTTAGATTCTGAAGAATCAACATTTGTTCCAAATGTCTGCGAATTTGATATGTGCGATGAGCATTTATATGAAGAATTATATTGTAAAAATTCTGTACTTGTATCCTCTTCAGCTTTTGTAGATGATGCCCATATATTAATGATTGAACCTGAAAAAAGTTTTAGTGAACGAGATGTTGAACAAATTAAGGAACGTCAAGAGAAACTATTTGAACAATTAGACGTGATCCTAGCACAAGACCCGGATCTTGCATACAATCCAAATGAGGAGGTTGAAAGTATAGTTAGTGAACTTCAAGATCTAAATACAAGAGCAGATCAAATGGTTTTCGAGTCTTTTGATATTGAACATGAAACAAAAGAATTAATTGAAGAGGAGATAGAAGAAGTTTATGATGAAAAAAGCAATCTTCCCACAAGTGGTGCAATTCTTGCTGATCCTTCTGCAGTACATACGGTGGGCCAAACCTGGAATCAAAATTTATTGCTACAAGAGGATGTATTAAAACTTTCAAGCCCGTATAATAGAGACATGAGCTATTTTGATACTATACGCGAAAATCCAAAAACTCCAAAAACATTTTCAATGCCATATAGGGAACATTCTGTAACTCCATCACTTATGACTGCATTAAAATTTAGGGGCGTGTTTGCAACAGATGAATGTTCAGGCCAAGACATAACCAATTTTGAGGATATAGAATTGCTTCCAGAGACACATTTAATGATTCAACTAATGTACTTGATGTACCAAGATGGACAGTATTCTAAAGACGGTGCGCCTGCAGAACTACATTTCCTTTTTGATGCAGTAAATATGGGGGGAGAGTTTAAGACTCCTGAAGAACTTGAAATATTTTTTGCATCAAACCATCCTACTGCCCTAACAAATCCTGCAGTAGAGGGCTGGAATCCTAATAAGATTAGTTGTATGATGAAGCAAAGTATACCTAGAAGAACTGTGCTGCATGATATACTAGGATCCCTTGATTACGGAGAATCAATGGATTATGATAAATCTAAGATACCCTATGTTTTTCCATATACTTCACAATTAATGGCTACTACATATTATTATAACATCATGAATAGACTAAAATACGGATTAATGTCTTCATTGGAAGGATATTATACAATAAATGGGATATTAAAAGAAGACACTTTTGAACGAACAAGAGCACCCAATGATATCGAGTATACAGTAAACTGGCTTTTGCCAGAAATAGATGATGCAATGTATGAATATGAAGTCGCATATTATATGGGAAGAAATCTTAATTATCTCACAGAAGCTACGCGAGAATCTATTAAGTATATACGAGAATTGCAAGAAAGCCAAATAGGAATTCACTATGAATATTTAGAATATTTTACTACAAATAATGATCCTACAGATATTTTTGATTATAGTCGTGTTGAGGCATATAAGTATAATATTAAATTAATTAATGAAGAAATTCGTAGAGAGGTCTCTAGATTTACATGGATAAATGGACAAGAGTTTAAAGAGAATTGTGGAGATCCTTTTTTGTTTGATGAAAAAGGGGAAGTGAGTTCTAGAGCAAATTTGGATCCAGACTTGATTGATTATGATGGATTAAGAATACTTTGCAATACTGGTATTGAAAATGCAATAAAATCACAACTTAAAGCAAATCAGGAAAGATTACTTGACTATATCCAAGATACAAAAGAAATGATACACTGCATGCACACTAGGCCTGCAGAATTTTATGAATCTATGTCTCCAAAGTCAATTACTGAAGATGATCCATACAAGCGGTGCGTGGTTGATTTAGAGTTGCATAAACTTTTAGAAAATAGCCCTGCAGCTCCACTATTCCCAAGACTGCAAGAAAATGATTTACGTGCCAAAAAATTCGATACAGCTAATCAATTCTTATTAGGAGCTTCTGAAGAACTTAAACAAAGACAAGAAATTGATCAAAAAATGGAAACAGAGGCTGAAATATATGTTACTACAATGTTAGTTATGTTTTCATTAGGTTATGGTACCGCTGCTGCAGAAGTCTCAGCTGCATCTATAGCCCTGATTCAGGGCAGAGGGATCACAACAAAAGCTGCTCTGGGACTTATTAATTATGGAATAGATATAATCTGGCTTGGAAAAGATATCAAGGATACTCGATATCTTTGTCAGGATGCCTTGAACAGTTTTGAAACACCAATAGGCCTCCAGGCTAAAGGAAATATTAATGTTGGACCAAATGTTGTTAGAGATCATTGGGCTTGTGCAAGGGCTGTTGGATGGACAAGCCTACAAGCAGCATTAGTGTTTGCACCAATACTCAAAAAACCATCTTCAGTACAAATTTTTGAATCAACAGAGGCCGGAACAAAGCTTACTAAAAATCTTGATGCATTACGTCACGCAAAAGTACAAAGTAATTATGATGATTTATTTAAAAAAACCGGAGCATTTAATGTACATCTAAAAAGAATTGCAGATAAGGGAGGAGAAATTAATCCCGCAATTATGAAAGATTACCTTGACGAAGTGTCTGAAACACTTAGATCTTATAAGGCAAGTGTTGACCCGACTTTTGAATATATTATTGATTTTAAAAATAATAAAATAATATTTAAGTCTGGAAATAATCCTATTGGTCAGGCTGCAGAGATTATGAATCGGCGCGGAGGACAGTTAGTTCTAGATCCTACAGATGTTAATAGGATTTTGTATCCAAATCTTGATGATGCAACCCAGACCCTCTACTTGGGTGTGGGAGATATTGGGGAATTAGATTTAGGATCTATTGGACTAGAGGTTAGATTAAAGCATGAACTAGGACATTCATTAGACCTATTAAGGCTTAGAAGCGGGCAGCAATCTTCTGCAAATATTATATTTCATCCACGGGTTGATGTAACAGACGAATTTGTTGCAAGTTTGCCAAAAGCATATCAGAAATCTGCAGTATGGGTTCAAGAACTAAATTCATATAAAAGAAGTTTAGTTGCAAGAAATAAGGAGTTATTTGACTTTCAAAGATATTTTGATGGAGAAGAAGTTGCTAGATTTGCTGGAAAAACCTCTCACGAAGTATATGGGGAGCTTGGGCAAATTATTAACAAAGATTTTTTACCAGAAGTAGGACAATTTGGTATGGGTGGGGGAGATTCTTACTTTCTTAGATCCTTAGCAGAGTATATGACTAAAACAAGTGATGAAACAATTGGAACTATTGCACGTATCACGTCAAGTTCTGATGCAGTAGTTGGAAAATATACAGGCATTTACACGGATGAAGCTCTTGATGCTGTACTAATAAAATTTAGTGGAGATTCTGATGTATATTTGGCTATTAAACCAAAAATATATAATGATGGGACTATCAAAAATTTAGAATTTAGCATACATGGAGAAAGACTTTATTCTGAAGCAAATGTGCTTAATTTGGATGTTGGGGGAAAGAATATGTTTGAAGAAGTTGAAAATATGATTAGTTCAGGGACTGTGACAAGTAATAATTTGGATGATCTAAAAAAATTAATTGATGATCAAGTCATAACTCAATTACACCAATCTAAGACAACTTCGATTAATACAAGAGAAGCAGTTCAAGGAATCTCTAATGCAAATTATAAATTAAGTGAACTAATTAATGCAAAATCAGAAATGATGACAGTTCGGGGACAATATGCTATTGATGTTAATCATGACACACCACACTTAAGGGCAAGAATTTCTGATGCGATAGAAGAATTACGTGATGAAATTGCTCATATAAAAACTAAAACTCCTTTGGACGAGCTTGCAACCCCTAGGGCATTAAACAAATTTTCGCAAGCTAAAGAAGCAGTTCTTCATGTTAGACCAAATAAACTAGACATAAAACATGCTAGCCTAGATGATCTTGTTGGAGAAATGCATAATAAAATTGCCTTATCATTTGATGAATTAGGCGATCCAATAAGAGTGGAAAGAGGTATTAGCGACACAGAAGCAAAAACACTCTATAATAGATTAATAGATGATGGATACAGCGGAGAAGCATTGACCACAAAGTTAGAAAGTATGGGCATGGACTCTCAACTTGCTAATGGAATACCGGAAGGGTTTGGTTATGAACATGCACTTGAAGGTCACTTTCAACTTGAAGGGGGCCAAAGATATTTTGATAGTGTAGAAGAATTTGATAATTCTTTAGTAGATGCGATACAAAACTTTGAGATAGAATCAAAGTATCTACATGGTGGTAAACCGCGTAAAACGCTTTTTAGATATTCTAAAAAAGGAAACAATGCATTTACAGTAACACCTTTCCATTCTGAGACTGGGCACTTTATTACACATTTTAGAACTACTCCTGAAAGATTTGTTACAGATTATGCAGGATATTACCGTAGTAATGCTATACCTTGGGAAAATAATGCTTTTTGGGACCCTACAACAACAAGAAGCGGTCCTGGAAATATATTTTTATGGATAGGTAAAGAGAGAAATGGAGGAAATATTTTTATGCAAATTGAAAAATCTACAGATGGAGAAAGAGCATTTAGATTATTAAAACAAGAAAATTTACCTGCAGGCCTGGAAGCTTTTGACAGAGGAACATTTTTAAATAAATATCTTGGTAGTGGATCTGGACAACACCTTTTTGAAAAAGTTATTTAACCAAATTAGCAAGCTAAACTTCTAGATTTTAGTACTTTAACAAAGTTACCTTCATAATCTTTAGAAGTTTTATCAATTTCATATTGATCTGCAATAGAATCATAAAGACCTACAAGCTCTTGTACAGTATCTTTTAATGGATGTTCTACAACCGGGATAGAATTAATATCAAAAGCTACTCGGGCAGGATTTGTTTCAGGATCGACTGAAATATAAACTGTGCCTTTCCCAGAATTTTCAAAACGAAGTCCAACACTATCAAGATCAGAAAAACGAAGTGTAGGATACATTCTAGATCGTTTTCCAGAATCATCCTCATAAAAATCTTGAGTATTTGAAAGTATACTATCTGCTACAGTTAATATTTTGGAAGGATGAAAAATCTGCCCAGGGTTTAAATAATCAGCGACCTGCTCAAGCTCTGTTCCGGGGTATCCTAATTCACTTAAGACATTGTCACCTAAAGTTATTTTATATCCCCCAGACATAATTTTTGATGGATTTTTAAATCTTAAATTTTTTGGAACTGCACGAAACTCCAGTTTAAAAGGGGTTTTATAGTGCAAATTGTCATTACATTTTAATACCATATTTTCATTACCTTAGTAAAGAGTATTGATTTCCCTTTATAAACCTTCCGGTATGTTGTTACTGGGTAGTTGTTACAGGGCTCTTCGCTGCTAAAAAGGTTAAATTTAAGGATTTTAGGGCTTAAAATGGCTAAATTTCTACGAGTTATGTTTATAGATAAAAGGACAAAAATAGCCTAAAAATAGCAATAAAAACCATTAAAAACCTTGAAATTCTCGCAAAAACATGGTAAGTGCAGTAAAAAAACAGTATGTAGAAAAAACACAAAAACCAGTAGAAACACAAGGTCTGGATGATGCTCAAGAACTCGGAGAGTTGAACCGATTAGAAAAATTTATGCTTGAAGGTAATGTGAAGTATTTGCATTCTCTTGCAACAATTGCTATGAAATATGGTCTGCAAGCGCAGGATAGAGATAACATAATGCAAGAGCTTTTTATACGTGTAGGGAAAAGCGGGCATAATTATGATCCAGACAAAGGTACGGAAAGTGCATACATTTCACGTATATATTATAATTTATGTATAGATTTTTTGCGGAAAAAGAAAAGAAATAAAGGAATAAATATTTCAGACATGGTCGGTAAGGGAATTGCTGATGTAAGTCATGAATCATTTGTTGAATTTATTGGATCTAAAAGTGTTGGGTCAAAAGATTATGATGATGCAATCACAATAGATATGAAACAAGAAAAAGATAGCATTTTAAGAGAAAGTGTTGAAAGCTTGACAGAGGTGCGAAGAGACGTAATAAAAGATTTTTATTGGAACGACCTAAGTTATAAAGAAATTGCTAAAAAACAAGGTATTCCAATAGGTACTGTCAAAAGCAGGATGCATGGAGCAACAAAAGATCTTGCAAAGATTCTTAAACAAAAAGAGCCTGAGATATTTGTATAAATAAAATGGTAATGCTTGAAACACAACTTGGAAAAAATGGGATTACTTCCCAATTTGTAAAAGATATTAAAAAACGGATTGAAAAGTATAGAAATGCAACAATACGTGTACATGTCTTGCAAAGTGCGCGAGAAAGTAGAGATGATGTTAAGCGATATGAAAAAGAATTAATTAGAAAACTTGGTGAAAAATATACTTCAAAAGTTATTGGGTTTACTATACTTCTCCGAAAATGGAGAAAGGCAAGAACTAAAGAATAAAACAAAAGATGGGTGATTTAGAACTAGTACCAAAAAGTGTGATTGACGAACCAATTAGAATTCCTGAAAATCCATTTTGGGAAGTTTTTAAGAGATTTGGTAGAGACGAACTTATAGCAATGTTTGTTAATGTTATTGCAACTGTTATTATTGGAATTTTTACAGCAATCCCTATTCTTCTTGCACTAGCTGGACCTGTTATTGAAAAGATTGGTTTTTTTCCTGGTAATTTTTGGGAAGCAAAAAAAATATATAAAACAACACCAAAAAAGCAAAGAAAAAGAAGATTTTTTTATTTTAGAGGTGCAATTAAGCGGGGAAGTAAAAGTTTATTAGAAGACATCCTTATTCATGATCCATTGTATATTTTATTCATGTTTGTTGGATTATTAGTATATCCAGGGACACCTATCTGGTTACTGTCTACTGCAAGTTTTATTATCGCAGTCATTATTGTTACGTTTTTAGAAGTTGGTATTAATGAAGTTAGATATATAAAACTTAAAAATAAACTAAAAAGGGCTGGTTTTGAATCTGAAAGATATTATGAAACTAGATTTTTTATTAGTAGTCAAGAAAATCCAAAAAAACTAATGGAAAAAATAACTAAAACATTTAATGTTGTTAAGGGTAAACAAATAGGTTATCATGACAAGTATTTAGATAACAACTTTTCTACATATTCAGGAAGAGTTCCAAGAGTTAGATTAAGGTTGAGAAATAATGATGCAATAGAAAAAGGATGGTTGCAGACAGTACAAATAGTTTATACCAAGGCTCGTGAAAAAGGTAGTAGAGCAGTAGATCAGTACAGATATTTCCCAATTAGAAAAACAAAATTTTATTACCTTTTAAATCAAAAAATGCCAAAAAAAATTAGTGAAATAAAAAATAAAAAAATAAAAAGGGTTCTTAGACATTCAAAAAGTAAAATTTGTGATGTTAATTTTGAAAGACAATTTGCAAAAAATGAACATATTTTGTTTTCAATAGATAAAATCCTAAAAGGAAAAGATTATTATGTTTTAGAAATAAAAGTTAGAAAAAATAGAACCCTTTTAATGGAAGCCATGAGATATGTAATGCAGGAGTTTCCAGTTGCTCAAACAACAAGTTCTAAATGTGATTTATAACAATTATTCAGAATCAGTAGCTAAAATTTTTTCAATCCCCGTACCCTTTAATAATTGATAATTGTTTGGGTCTATTATTTTATTCTGATCACTAACTTGTTTTTGAAATTTATTATTTGGATCGTAACTATCAAGAATCTCATAATTTTTAGATACAGAATAAAAAAGTCCAGCACAAATTGCTACCCCTGCAAACCAGGTTGTGATAGCTAGTTTATTTTTCATGCTGTTAAATCAAAAATTAAGTTTATAAAAATTTGTGCAAAGCATTAACAATAAAAAGAGTTTATTTAGTAATACAACAAAGTTTAAATAATTCTAAGCATTGTATTAGAAATGGAAGAAGAGTTATCCAGAAGAGATTTTATAAGAGGTTGCCAAGTTGGTTTAGCAAGTTTACTTTTATTTGATTCAGATCTTGCGAGTAAATCTTTTAAATCAATAGCTAAAGAAAGTGGATTTTTGTCAGCATCGTTTCTTTATTACTCACCTAAAGATAAAAAATATATAAATCATTGTATATTAACAGACCAAATTGGAGTTGGAAAAACAAAAGAAAAAGCAATGACTGATCTTTTAAGTGGTATTGACTTTTTAAGAGACTTAAAAGCAAAACATCAATCAATACAATTATACAGAGTTGCTAACACACCTTTAATTAATAAACTGTCTGAAGAATATATGAGAAATCCTAATGATTATGAAAATTATACTAGAAAACTTGGAAGTACTGAGATTATTACTATTGATATGACAAAGAAAAAAGTTACTTAAATACGATATACATAAGCTTTATAAATGCAATTTCTTAAGAGTTTTTAGGTTATACAGCTAATAAAAACTGATCTAATTCCGTAAGGAATGACCTAAATAAACAATTACAAAACAAATGGTAAGCACAATATATAGTATACCGGCAAATGAATATAATGAATTATTAGCACAAGCTTTGGAACAAATGCAAGAGTTTAGTGCGCCTGAATGGAGCCAATTTGTTAAAACTGGTACATCAAAAATTAAACCGCCAACAAATGATGATTTCTGGCACAAGCGTGCAGCATCAATATTAAGACAAATATATATTCATAAAGTCGTTGGGGTTAACAGATTAAGAACACGTTATGGAAGTAAAAAAAATAGAGGATTTAAACCAGAACGTTTCAGAAAAGCTAGTGGGAAAATTATTCGAACAATTCTACAACAAGCAGAAAGTGTAGAACTCTTAGAAAAAGAAAACACTCCAGGTAAACGGGCTGGGAGAAGATTAACAGCTAAAGGAAGAGAATTTTTAGAAAGTATTAGTAAAGATAAGCCTCAAATAAATAAAAAACTAGAAAATCAGACTGAAGAAATACAAGAAAATACTAAAGAAAGCAAGGAAGAAATTATACAAGAGATGAAAGAAAAAATAGAAAAAAACATACAAGAAGAAGTACAAGAAAATAAAACTGAAGAAATTAAAGAAAATACTAAAGAAAGCAAGGAAGAAGTACAAGAAAATAAACAAGAGGAAGGAAATTAAAAATGGGAAAACCAAAATATCAAAAAAAAGTGAAACTTACACGTCAAAATAAAAAGACAAAATGGGCACCAGTATGGGTAGTTGTAAAGAAAATGGGAATGGGCAAGAAAGCACACCCGTCAAGCGTTACACATGTTAAAAGGCATTGGATGAGGACAAAATTAAAAATTAAACCAAGACGTCAAAAAAAGCAACAGTTAGGTTAAAATGGCAAAAGATGATAAAAAACCAGAAAATAAGATTGTACTTACACGTGAATATATTGTTCCGCTTAGACGAGAATGGTTAAAAGTTCCAGAATATAAACGAGCAACCAAAGCTGTCAAAGCATTAAAACAATTTATTGCTAAACATATGAAAATTTATGACAGAGATACACGTAAAATAAAGATTGATATTGATCTAAATAATGAAATACGTTTTCGTGGAATGAAAAAACCGCCAGCGCGTATTAAAGTCAAAGCAACAAAGTTTGAAAATAATACAGTACGCGTTGAATTAGTAAATGTTCCGGCAAACATAAGGTTTGAAAGACTAAGACGTGAAAAAAAGAAAGCAAAACTTACAACAAAGGTTAAAGAAAAGCCAAAAGTGAAAAAAGAAGAAGAAAAGAAAACAGAAGAAGAAAAGAAAAAAGAATCTAAAGAAGATAAAGAGAAAAAAGAAGCGTCACGTGAAGAAGGCCTAGAAATATCAAAACAAGAAGCAAAAGAACAAAAACATGTATCAGTAGAAAAGAAAGTTCCAATGCAAAGAAAGGCTTTATCACGATAATCTTTTTTGATAATTTTTCATAAACACTTTAGAACATTAGATGAAACGTCAACTAAAAAAACTCGGCAACAAACAATTTGCAGAAGATATTAAGAATTTTATTAAAGCTCCGCATGAATTCTATGGGAAACGTGTCCCTGAAATGAAAACTTTGGCAAAAAGGCTTCATGAAGAGTATCCATTAAAAGATTTTTATAAGGTGTTTAACCGCCTTTGGAAATCAGGGTATCAAGGAGAAGCATCCTTAGCATTACATACACTGCAACTTTACAAAGAAGAATATGATCTAAACACATGGAAATTTTTAAAACCAAAATTTAAAGAAATAACTAATTGGGATAAAAGTGACATTTTAGGCAAAGAAATTATTGGACATATTCTTTTAAAATATCCTAAACTGACAAAAGAAATAATCAGATTATCAAAAACAAAAAACTTATGGATTAAACGAATGATGATACATGCAACAGTACAATTAGCAAAAAATAAAAATATTAAACCAGCATTACTATTAATTGAAGGCGAACTTTATAATAAAGATGAAAATATTCAAATAGCAAACGGGATAGTATTAAGAGATATTGGGAAGATGAAAAGTGAAGAGATTAAACGTTTTATCTTAAAACATATTCAGATGCCACTAACCACTTTTACAATCGCAACAGAACATATGAAAGAACTGCGAAGAGTGCGAAAACTTAAAAAATTAAAAGGTGACAAAAATAAAGGGTTTTTCTGGAGGCTTGTTAATAATGGCAAAAGAATTCAATTGTAAAGAATGTAATGCAAAATGTTGCAGATATGTTGCAACAGAAATTGATGCTCCAGAAGATGAAAAAGATTATGAAAATATTTTGTGGTACTTAATTCACAAGAATGTTAGTGTTTTTATCGAAGGAAAAGAATGGTACATACAATTCAGCACGCCTTGCAATAAGCTTGATAAAGATTGGAAATGCACAATTTATGAAAAACGTCCAAAAATCTGCAAAGAATTAAGCATTAATAGTTGTGAAGAGTATGGTCATGGAAAACCACATAACTTTTTGTTTGAAACTGAACAAGATTTTATTGAGTATTTAAGAAAGAAAGGAATTAAGATAAGAGATTTAGATTAATCATCTGCTTTTCTAAATATTTTTCCAAGCTCATTATTATAATATTTTAAAGTCTTTTTTTCAAAATTGCCAGTTGTGGTTATTATTGCATGTTGTCCTTTTAGGTCTGATCCATAAAGTGTTAATTCTAAAATACTATCACAATTAATTGGAATCTCTTCTGAATCCTTACAAAGTTTATATTCTATGCCTTGTGCTTCTTTTTTTGAATTAATTATGTAATCATGTAACTCCATGCACGGACGCATGTGCATTAAACGAGTTACAAGATATTTTTGAGTATAAGTCTCCATAACAGGGGGAAAAATAGCTAATTTATAATAATTTATGCTCTCAAAAATAATTTAAACCTATCTATGTTAGATTAATTAACATATGAAAAGAGGAATCATAATAATATACATAATATGCATATTAATATTCTTAAACACAGTTTATGCTGTAGACGAGCCCTTACCAACATTGGTATATGGAAAGGTTATCCTTAAATCTGGGAGCGGTATACCCGGAGCAAAGATTCTTGCAACATGGCAAGATAATGATAAAGTAATTAAGATCTCTGATACACAAACGTTTGATTTATCTGCAGCAGAAAGATTTGAAGATGAAGGTATAATTGGTCGTTATCGAATTGTTATAGAAAATATTGATGAACGAAATGGATCAATAGTAATTCTAGAGACTTTAGGGCATAAAGTTAATGTAACAGTTTATCCAGCATTAATTGTTAAAGCCGATGATATAATTCTAGATATTAATAGATCACAACTGTTACAACTTAATCTAACAGAGGAAAATATTGAATATCTTTCTTCTATTTTTACAATAAATGCTTCTGAGCTTGACATGGATATCAACACCAGCTCAGAACAAGAAATGCTTGAAAATGATTCCACGCTTACAAGTTCTGATAGTGGGAAGATTAAACCTATTGAAGAAAGAAAAGGAACAGGATTTCAACAAAAAAATAAAGAAAGTAACCCTATTTCTGATGGTAATAGTGGTCAAGTTACTAGTAAGAAAAGTGAAATAGGAATGTCTGTTATTTTAGGTCTTAGTATACTTTTTCTTTTAATAATAGTTATTGGATCTCTAACATTAATAATATTATATCTTAAAGAAAAAATCAAACGAGAATTGAAAAAAAGAAAAAAAGAAAAAAAAGTGTCAATATATAGTCTTGATAAAACTAAAGTTAGCAAGTTTATGAAGGAAGATTACGTGTTTATTGGTCCAGAGGGCAGTATTAGTGACGCAATAGATTTGTTTGTTATTCATAATATTGGTATGCTTCCAGTAGTTTCTAATGGAATCTTAAAAGGTGTTCTTAATAAAAAGGATTTAGTTTTTAAAATCAATAACAATAAGGGGCTTGATAAAATGCCTGTAAAGAAATTAATGAGAGAAAAGTATATTTCAGTCGATCCTTCTAAAAAAATGGGGGATTTGTATACAATAATGCTTGAAAAAAATATTCGTGAACTTGTTGTCCTAAAAAAAGGTAAAATTATTGGAACTGTCAACTATTTTGATATACTTAATATGTTTAGTCATACTAATCTTTTTATTGAAAATCCTCCAAAAATGGGTAAAGCAATGTCAAGGACCGTTGATACAATAAATCAAAATACGACGTTAGAAAACTTAAGAAGCATATTTCGTATGAAAAATATTGAATATTGTGTTATTGTTAAAAATAAGAAACCTGTTGGTATTGTCACATTGAAAGATGTTGTTAGTGCAATGAAAAAAACTATGAATTTTAAGAAAACAATTGTAAAAAATATTATGTCAAGCAGCCTTATATCTATGAATCAAGGGACATCAATATATAAGGGATTTAAAATCGTTAATGAACGTAAATTTAATCAAATACCAATTATTGATATGTATAAACAACTAATCGGAGTTGTTAACATTGAATATTTAGTTAGAGCATATTATGAATTCATTACTAGTTTTGACATAAAGGGTAAACTTAAATTGTCAAAAGAAATGAAACAGGCCGAATAAAAAGGCAACATTATAAAATTCTAACAAATAAGAAATTTAGGAATTTGAAAAGAGTTATAAAGCACTTTACCTTTAAATTTACAACTAAAAAGTTTAAAAATCATGAAAAGAGGTAACCTAGTAGTAGTTTTGGTAGTAATCTTATTATTTCTTATTAGTTTGGTGCATGGCCAAATAATAATAGAATCTGATGAAATTGATTATGTTGTTTCAGAAGATGTTGAAAATTTTGAAATCCTATCAGGAGACTTTCAAGGATATATTGTTCAGTTTAATGAAGAACCAATCCTTGAGAAAAAAACAGGCCTGGAAAGAGAAGCAAAAGAATTTAGAAAAATAAGCACTGAATATCAAAAGCTTGCTGATGATACCAAAATGAATAGATTTTATGAAATTCATAAATTAGTTCTTAAACAGTACAGAAATTGGAGAGCTCGAAATTTGAAGACCATCGCTGATGCAAAAGATTCTCAAATAAAAACAGATATCAAAGCGTACAAAGAAGAACTTTTACAAAAGGTTGATAATTTTAAGAAAAAGTTTGAAGAAAAAATTAAAGATAAAAAGACTCAAGAATATACAAAATCATTTAATGGAATTTATCTGGATATTGAAGCAAAAGATCTTGAAGAGATCAAACAAGATCCGCGAGTAAAAGAGGTTTTTCAAAATCGTGAAGTAAAAGTTTCTTTAGTTGATTCTGTTCCATTAATTAATGCTGATAGTGTATGGAATATTGAGGTTGAAACCAAGGAAATTAATACTGGAAGTGGAGATTATACAGGAAGTGGGGATTATTATAATATTATTAAAGAATTTGTTACTGGAAAAGGAATAACTATTGCAATAATTGATACTGGTATTGATTATACTCATGCAGACCTTGGAGGATGCATTGGTCCAAATTGTAAGGTTCTGGATGGTTATGATTTTATTAATAATGATGCAGACCCTATGGATGATCACGGTCATGGGACACATTGTGCAGGAATTGCAGCAGGCAACGGAGTTCTTAAAGGGGTTGCACCTGATGCTAAACTATATGCGTATAAAGTTTTAAATTCAGGAGGATCTGGATCTTGGGCCCAGATTATTGCAGGAATCGAGCGCGCAGTAGACCCAAACAATGACGGTGATACAACAGACCGTGTAGATATAATAAGTTTAAGCCTAGGAGGTAATGGGAATCCTAATGATCCAGCGAGTCAAGCTGTAGATACTGCAGTAGACGCAGGAATTGTTGCTGTAGTTGCAGCAGGAAATAATGGCCCAGGTTCACAAACAATACTTAGCCCTGGTACTGCAAGAAAAGCAATAACAGTTGGAGCCACAGATAAAAGTGATAATATAGCTAGTTTTAGTTCACGTGGGCCTGTTGTTTGGAGTGGAGAAACTATGACAAAGCCAAACATTGTAGCTCCAGGAGTTAATATTTGTTCTGCTCAATGGCAAAATGCATGGAGTTATGCACAATGCGTTGACACTGAACATACAGCAATCTCAGGAACAAGTATGGCAACACCACACATTGCAGGAGTAGCAGCACTGATCAAACAAGCATGTCCATTATTAACTCCGGAAGATATTGCTAATACAATGTATGACACTGCAATTGATCTAGGACTTGACCCAAACGTACAAGGTATTGGACGGGTTGACGCACTTGCAGCTGTAAGTTATTGCTTAAATTCTAGTGGATTGATTGCACAATTAACAACTAACGGAATTGTCCAAGATAAAGTAAATATTCTTGGAACATTTACTACTGAAAATTTTAGTAGTTACAAACTAGAATATACAAAAACCAGCATAGAAGAATGGGTTTTGATACATGAGTCAAGCACACTTCCAACAGGTGAAATATTATATTCTGGATGGGATACATCATTATTACCAGAAGATAATTATTATCTAAGACTGACCTTGCTTACTACTAATGGTAAGACAATGATTGATAAAAATACATTAACAGTCAATAATGTTATTATAGGAAGTCCTGAAAATAATTCTTGGGAGGTTAGGCCCGCACAAATAAATATTATTGGATCTGTGATCGGCGATGATACTTTAGATCATTATACAATAGAATGGGCAAAAGGAGAAAATCCAACAAGTTTTAGTACTATGGGAGTAGTTTTAACAAACAATGGTCAAAACACAGTTACAAATGATGATCTTGGGCTCATAAATTTTAGTTTTGATTCTGACTTTTATACGATTAAATTAAAAGTTTTTAATATAAACAGCGTTGTAAAAGAAGAAGAAGCTGTGATCTATATAGAAAATGGACAACTTAGTGGATGGCCAATAGATACTGGTTCTGAGATAATGAGATCACCATTAGTTGCAGACATTAATAATGATAATGATAAAGAAGTAATACTTCATACTGAAGACGGATATTTGCGTGTATTTAATGCAGATGGATCAGAATTGCAAGGTTGGCCACAATATGTTGGAAGCGGGGCTACAACACCAAGCATAGGAGATATAGATAATGATGGTGATGTGGAAATCATTGCTGCATCTAAATATTATATAAACGTATACAATTCTGATGGATCTAAAGTTAGTGGATGGCCAAAGTATGCATATTATATAGTTAATGGGATTACGGTTGAAGATATTGATAATAATGGAGACTTAGAGATAATGGTTGGAGATTTTAATGGAGATGTGCATGTCTGGAACCATGACGGAAGCATTTTTCCAGGATTCCCATTTAGTGTTGTTCCTTATATAACATCTGAAAGATTAAATGCTCAAAGAATCGGTGACACTATTTCTGTTGCAGACCTTAACGGCGATGGGAACAAAGAATTGATCGCAAGAACTTATAAGACAGGACAATATTTTGTAATAAAATCTGATGGAACACTAGCCCCTAATTGGCCACAGACAGGAAATCACTACGGATATGTTTCAGCATCTATTGGCGATGTAGATAATGACTATCAACTAGAAATTGTTGCAAGCGGAGGAGCAGAAGATGAAAGTTGGCGCTTTAATGTATGGGATTATGAAGGAAACTTAGAATATACAGGAGGATCACCCTACATGCCACAAACTTCTGTTGCATTAGCTAACCTTGATTCAGATCCAGAATTAGAATTAGTTTATAGTACAAGTAGTGACAGAGTATTAGCATATAATCTTGACGGGTCAATTCTTCCAGGTTGGCCACAATATCTGGATGGGACACTTCTAACAATAGAGGGTGGTGCTTCTTCTTCAGTAGTTATTGGTGATATTGATGGAGACAATTCTTTAGACATTATTAAATCTTCAGAATTAGCTAAATCAGGAGAAAATGCTAACCTTTATGCATGGAATATTTTTGGAGATTTGATTGAAGGTTGGCCAAAAAAAGTTCCAATTTCTCCAGATGGAATTGACATAATATATTCTACTCCAACAATAGATGACCTAGATCAAGACGGAGATGTTGAAGTGATCTTAGGTTCAAAAGATGGGATGATCCATGTATGGGATTTAGAGGGTACGTATGACAGTTCTAGCAAAGACTGGCCAATGTTTCGTCATGACAAAAGACATACAAGTTATTATGAATCAATATCTTATGACGACTTGCCTCCACTTGATTTAATAAGTCATAATATAATAGACGTTACACCATACTCTTTTACAATTAATCTTGAAACAAGTGAACCAACAAATGTTACGATTAAATTAATAGAAGCTGCAGAAGTCATAAAAACAGTACAAGATTTAACAACAACTCATACACATCAGGTAGAAATTTTCGGGCTTGATCAAGCAACAAAGTATAGTTATGAAATAGAAATAATAGATAGCTATAAGAGACAAAGAACATATCTTGCAGAAGCAGAAATATTTACACGTACTACGTCTAACATTCCTGCAATGCCAACAACATTTTATGGGAGAGTAGAAAGAACAAATCAAGATTTAGCTGAAGGCGTAGAAGTTAGCGCTACATGGACTGATGTTGATGATAATTCATACACAACAACATCTACAACATTAACACTTGAACAAGCACAAGAATTAGGTGATAAAGACCTTGCGGGATACTTTTTATTTAATCAAGAAAGAATAAAAGCAAAAGCAGGTTCATTAATTGAAGTTTCTGCCCTAACTGACATAAATGATCCAAACCCAGTAGTTACCGCAACCCCAGGAGGAGAGGGAATTGAATTAGCAGAAGCCATAATTCTTAGCGGAGACCCAGCAGAAATAATCATAACTTCAATAACAGACGGGAAAGCATATCATGAAGAAGATTTCCCATTAAATCTTTCTTATACATCATCTATATCATTAGCTAGTGCTACAATGACACTTAATTCTCAAGATCCTGCAGATGTTTTAGATTGGGAAGGAGGAGATTTTTCTTACGAAATTAGCCCAATTAATGGATTAAACACTTTAACAATAAATGTAGTTGATATACTAGATATACCAAGTTCCAAATCTGTCAATTTTATAGTAGTAGATGATCAAGGTCCAAGTGTGACTTTTACATATCCGCCACGTCCAGGATCTTATCATTATGAGTTTAGTGGGTATGCTACTGACTCGTTTAGTTTGCTTTCAAGCTGTGAACTTTGTGTAACTCTTGATGGAGTGTGTGATACTGAATGGTTCCCTGTACAAACCGGATTTCAGGGAGGAGATAGTGGATGGTGTTATCATGAATTAGAAAAAATGTCAAGACCAAGTGGAAACTATACGTATAATTTTAGAGCAACAGATTCTGAAGGTAATATTGGATATGGAACTCCAAACCATTTTGAATGGGACGGTGTACCACCGCCAGCAATTACAGGACTTACAGTTACACCAATTCAAGGTGAAACCTCACTTCGAATTAGCTGGAACCAAATAGATGATACTGATAATAGCTTTTACTTTTATACAGTTAACAAAGATGGAGGATATTATCATTACAAATGGATGAGTCCAATAAGTAACACTAGTTTTATTGATACAAACCTTGTAAGTGGACAAACTTATAGCTATACAGTTAGTGCATTAGATAAAGCTTATACACCAGGACCAGCAGTAACAGCTTATGGTACTGTGGAAGATACAAACGGTCCAGAAATAGTTATCACAAGCCCAATAAGTCTAAAGTATTATAATGACATAGTAAATTTAGAGTATACTGTTTCTGAAGTTGCTACTTGTATTTATATATTAAACAACCAGGAATATCCAATAGGTGCGCCAATCAATGCTATAGTTGGGGCAAATTCTATAACAGTTAAGTGTACTGACACTGATGGAAATGTTGAATCCTCACCAGAAGTAATATTTTATATAGATGCTAGCCCACCTGAAATAGCTAGTTCTTATATTCTTTATTACAGTGAACCTTACAGACATTATATATTTTATTCATTTGTAAGAGATTATGAAAGTTATATTGCAAGTAATGAATTTTGTGTTACAATGGATGGAGTGTGTGATACTGAATGGCAACAATCGACTTGTACAAGAACAACACCAGACCCGATATGGGTTTGTGAAACTAGTGTTGCACGAAACTCAAAACCTGATGGAGATTATATATATAATGTCCGGACAACTAATACCGCAGGGACTACTACTTATGGCACTGTGGAAGAATTTTATTGGGACAATACAGATCCGCCAGCAATTACCGGCCTTAAAGCAATAGAAAATGTTTTGGACAATTCTTTAGAAATTAGTTGGGATCCAATAGATGATTATCCTTTCTCTCACTATGGAGTAAAAAAAGATGGAGGATACTCTTACTATAAATGGGTGAGTCCGATAAATAATAATAGTTTTGTAGATAGTGGATTTCTTCTTGGGCAACCTTATTCTTATGAAGTTTTAGCATCTGATGGAGTCAATATTGGCCCAAGTGCAACAATTTCTGGTAGTTTTGGCAATTCTATTGACCCACAAGTTACAATAAGTAGTCCTGAAAGTTTACGAATTTATGACACAACACTTATAGATTTAAATTATGTAGTTTCAAAACAATCTACTTGTACATATAACCTTAATGGGGCTGAATTTCCAATGACTCAGACAATTAATGCTAACACTGGAGAAAATATAATATCAGTTTCATGTGTTGATGATGAAAGCAGGGTTGGTACCTCACGCCAAGTTATCTTTTTTGTAGATGCAAACGCTGGCTATGTCTGGTGGATTAATGCTACACAAGTGCTAGGGGCAACAAATGTTGGCCTTACATGGAGCCAATTAACAGGAGCGTCAAGTTATAATATTTATAGAGCAAAGAATTATATTTCTGAATTAAACGACGGAGCACTTATCGGGACAAGCACAAGTCCAAGCTATCTTGATTTTGGTGTGGATGCTGGAGAAACATATTATTATGCAGTTACTCCTATTTATTCAGACGGTTCTGAAAATACAGAGATTCATACAAATGGACAAATAACTACATATCCACCAGCGGGCCCGAACCTTACGATTATTAGCCCACAAGAAATAGTTTATAATAGTTCGCCTATAACAATAGATTTTACAACAAATGGGCCAATGCAATCATGTGATTATCAGTTTGATGAATCTTACCAGGATTATTCAATATCACCTCCAAAAGATGTAGAGGTAGCCCCTGGATATCATGAATTAAGAGTACATTGTACTAACTATGGTGGTGTTTCTGAATGGAAGACAATAAATTTTGCGTTTAATCCTGATCCTCCAGCACAGGTCACTGGCTTGAGTGTTAATAGGATCAGTGAAACAAGAACCTCAGAACTTACTTGGAATGAATTAAATATTGATCTGTTTAAAGAATATAGAATATACAGGCAAGAATCTGATTTTACAAGTGTTTCTGGATTGACACCTACTGCAAATGTTTCATCACCATATGTCACAAGTTATACTGATGAGATTATAGGGCAAGGTAATCAGTATTTTTATGCAATAACTGCTGTAGACAGACTTGGTAATCAAAATTTAGAAGTAATCACACAAGAATTAATTTTAGGAGACATAATACCTCCAGATCAAACAACAGGACTTACAGTAAATACTGTTAATAGAGAAAACTCATTAGATTTATCATGGAATCAGGACAGTGCGGATGATTTTGAAAATTATAAAATTTACAAAAGTTATGATAGTTTTTCAAGTGTTGATCCTGACACTGAAATAAGCACAGAAATAGAATCACTTTCTGCTCAAGGCCTAAATCATCAAAGACGTGATCATGCATCAGCACTTCTTAGTAATGGTAAAGTATTAACTATTGGAGGATACTGGGCATCAGCAATTTTTGGAAGGTCTGGATTAAAATCAACAGACGTATTTGATCCAGTAAAAGGCATTAGCGGAGAAATGGTAAGAGGCCCTGACATGTATGCAAATAGAAGATGGGGCGAAGTTATCGGCCTTAGAAACGGACGAGCATTAATTATTGGAGGGCGTGATGATTGGGGGAATTATCCAAGAAATGAAATTTATGATCCAGAAATAAACTTACCACCAGAAGACAATTTCTGGCAAGTTAATGGTAGTATTTATTTTATAAATGATAACTGTGATTCAAACATTAAAAGGTACGGTCATGCGTTAACTATGTTAAATGACGGGAGAATATTAATTACAGGAGGTTCACAAACAGATGGAAGTGAAAATTCTGCAGAAATTTTTGACCCTACAACTAATTGTTTTTCTCCTGCAGGAAGCATGTTAGAAAGACGGTCACAACATACTGCAACATTGCTTAATGATGGAACTGTATTAATATATGGAGGAAGTATGGGATACAAGGGAGAAATTTATGACCCTGCGACCAACCAATTCACAGAGACTACAGGAGACACTATACGTAGCTCGCCACGAGGCCATACAGGCGTACTTTTAGCAGATGGACGAGTATTACTCGCAGGAGGATCATACACTAATAGTGCAGAATTATATCATCCAATAACCGGACAGTTTACAGAACCACTTAACGATATGAGCCATGTTAAAGCAGCTGGTAATGCGTTCTTACTTGCTGACAAAACTGTAGCACTTGTTGGAGGGTTTATTGATCAAAACACTGAAACAGACAAGGTCGACATTTATAACCCACAAACAAACACTTTTGCGCCAGCACCAAAGAATTTAAGATATAAAAGAGGAAGACATTCAGCAACGCAATTAAATAATAAAATGATCTTTTTATCTGGAGGAGACATAACAGGACTTACTTCAGTAGAACTTTATGGGATACGCGCAAATAGTGAATTTGAGCAAATTGCAACTATTAATAAACAAAGTACAACAAATTTTAAAGATACAAACCTTGTACAAGGTGAGACTTATTATTATGCAGTCACTGCAGTAGACACAGAGAGTAATGAAAATGTAGGTGTAGTATCTGTTCCAGGAACAGTATACTTGCCGATCACACCAATGATAGAGATCACATATCCAGAAGATGATACTTATGTAGAAACAAAAGACATCACAATATCTTACTCTTCAAATAAAATCATTGACTCTTGTAATTATATCTTAAATAATATTACTAAAGTTTTAGGTCAATCAATTGAAGTTAATGATGGAGCAAATCATTTATTTTTATCATGTATTGATGATGAAGGATTAACAGCTATTTCAAAGACTGTAGTGTTTTATTTTGATGTTAGTGCACCAGAACAAGTAACAACACTACAAATAAATCAAGTACCAGACACAACAAACATTATGCTTATCTGGGACATTAACAGTGAACCAGATGTTTCACATTATAATGTGTACAGTGCTTTAGAAGAATTTAATGATGTTAGTCTTATGACCTCAATTGCAACAATTAATACAAACTCATTTCTTGAGCAGGTAGCAGGTCCAGGAACATATTATTATGCAGTAACTGCAGTTGATAATGCAGGTAATGAAAACAAGGCTGTTACATCAACAATGATAGAAGTTACTGATGATGATACCCAAAACCCAGTAGTAACTGTTTTTGATATTGGTGGTGCTGTTTATGGTACAGTTAATTTACAGGCGTCGATGGTTGATAACAATGGATTAAGACAAAGTTGTTTAGTATGCATTTCCTCAGACGGAGTTTGTGATGATGAATGGGTTAGTGCGATTAGTGAGTTTGATGTAGGAAATAAAAGTGGAAATTGTAGTTATACATGGGATACAACAAATTATGAAAGGAAAAGCTATACTTATAATTTTCAGGTAACTGACTTAAGCAGTAATGTTGGTGAAGGTCAACCGGTCCAGACACTTGTTATATCTCCTCCGCCATTAGCTTGTGAAGATTCAACACAATATGGAGATTGTTCTATTAATAAACCACAATATTGTGAAGACGGCCAACTAGTTGATCAATGTCAGTGGTGTGGGTGTGATTCTGACCTTCTTTGTAATGAATCATCTGGAAATTGTTATCAAGAGACAATTGAAGATCCAGTACAAAATTGTAGTGACGGAACACTTTATGGAAACTGTTCTATAACAAAACCATTATACTGTGATGAAGGATCTTTAATTAACAACTGTGATTTATGCGGATGTGAAGAAGAATATTATTGTGGAGAATTTAAAGTGTGTGAAGTAATCCCACCTGAATCTCAAAGATGTAGTGACGCAACACCATATGGAAACTGTTCTATAACAAAACCATTATATTGTGGAGAGGGGTCATTAACAGATTATTGTAGTTATTGTGGATGTGAGCAAGGATATGAATGTAACATCACAACAAATCAGTGCTTGTTCGTGCAACCAAAATCTACACTTGAGCTTAATTTATATTCTGGATGGAATCTTTTTTCAATACCATTAATACTTGAAAGTAACTCTGTCTCAGAAGTTTTAAAAGAAATAGAAGGCAAATACAGGGCAGTATACTCCTATGACCCATTAACTCAAAACTGGGCCGTTTATAGAGCAGAACAAACACTTGTTAGCGGAAGTAATAGCTTAACAATACTAGAAGCAGACAAAGCATATTGGATTGATATGACTCAATCAGCGACCATCACATTTGAAGGTGAGGAAATTAGTACGTTTCAAAAAGATTTATTTAAAGGTTGGAACCTTGTTGGATTTCCATATCTACAAAACCTAACAATTGCAACATCTATGTCAAGTCTGAACAATAGTTATGATATTGTTTATACCTATAATAACGAAAATAAAGATTGGCTCCTATATACCCCATATTCTTCAGGAATGATTGACAACACACTTACAGACATGAATCCAGGAAGAGGATATTGGATTTTTATCTATGAGACAAAAACATGGCTACTATAAAATTAGTATATCTATCCCTAATCATACTTTTAATTGGATTAGTTAATGCAGCCCCTCCATCACTTCCGGTTTCTATCTATGGGAAAGTTATTAATGACGGTAAAGCCATTTCAGGAGTTGATGTTGTATCTAGTTGGATTGATACTAACAATAAAATACAAATATTTAGTACAAAAACCCTGAACAGTAAGCAGGCACAAACAGTAGGTAATTCTCAACTAAAAGGATATTACAAAATTCAGGTGGATGATTTTCAACAAAATAATTACATTATAATTGAAGCTGTAAGAGGTAAGATTAAAATTTTAGCGAGCCCTGGCGAAATTATACAGGCTCCAGATATTGAGGTCTCAGATCTTGATATTCTTCTAGACAAGATTGGAAATATTTTTGCGCCAAAAGATAAGAAAAAAGATAAAGAAAGTTATGAGCCAGAAAAAGAAAAAACAGAGAAAAAACAAAAAGAAGAAGAGGAAAAAGAAGAAGAAGAAGAAAAGCCCTCTCAAAATCAAACAAAAGAAGATGAAAAAAAGAATGAGAGTGAAAATGAAGAAAAAGAGCAACAATCAAAAGACTTTTGCAATGAAACAGACACTGGAAGAAATTTTTACGAAAAAGGAAAAACATGTGATTCAAGTAATTGCGGTGAAGACCAGTGTTTAACTGAACAAACTCTTACAGAAGTTTATTGTCTTGATAATAAAATTGTAGAAATAGTTGTTACGTGTCCTGGAAAATGTGTTGATGGGGCTTGCTTTCTTGGACAAGAAACATTACGAATTGATTGTATAGATAATGATGCCAACAAAATATATCTATATGGTGCAAACCCGACATCTAAAGGAATAACATCTAATAATACCGGACATTATACTGACTTTTGTACAGAAAATTTGCTTACAGAATATTCTTGCGGGAAAATAATCGGAAGTATTGAAGAACAAGAAATTGAATGTGAACACGGATGTTTTAATGGTACATGCTTAGAAAAACCAGAAGAAGTGGATGTAAAAGATGTAGAAACAATCAAATCTAGAGATAAAGATCTTTTTGTTATAGATGATGCTAACTATTTTATAAGCAAAGACAAGGAACTTATCAGATCAGAGGTTAAGCTAAGTAAAACAGAGGATACAATACATGCAACATTAAGTGATGGGAGTCTGATTGAAATAAAGCTTCATCTTGATGAAGTTACTTACTATGTTGAAGAAGTCTTAGGATCAAGTGAGATTAAGGATATTAAATTAGTAGAATATGAAGAAAATATTGTTTATGAAGTTAAATATAAAAAACGAGGAAAAATGCTGAAATTTCTGGCAATGGATTATACAGTTCGAAGTAAAATTAATGCAAATAGTAAAGAAGTGATTGAAACAAAGAAATCATGGTGGGCTAGGTTTTTAAAAGAGTTTTAAATGAGGATGTGTAATAAAAAACAAGTAAAAATAAGTGTATTGCTAATAATATTTCTCGCATTATCAATTCAAGTTGTAAGTTCTGCGCCACCAACATTACCAGTACTTCTTTATGGGAAAGTTGTTAACGAGAAAGGATATGGAATACCTGGATCTAAAGTGTCTGTTCAATGGAAAGATGATAGTGGTAAAATACAACTTTCAGAAGCATATACGTTTACACCTTCTCAAGCAAAATCATTTGGTAATTCAAACCTAGTGGGTCATTATAGGTTTGTTGGAGAAAGTATTAATGCGCAGACAGGAAGTATAGTAACTATTAGATCAATGAGCACAAGTATTAGCATTAAAGCAATTCCAGGCAGATTGGTTGAAGTTCCAGACATTGTTGTAAAGGACGGTAAAAATAAGACAGGTATCAAAGGATTTTTTGATGATATGATTGATTATTTATTTTCTGTCTTTGGATTATCAAATGAAGAAGACTCAGAATCAGCAGAGCATCTTGAAGGAGGAACTGCGGGAACAGATACTCAAAGTGAAGGAGAAGAAAATATAGATGGCCAAGCCTCTGGTGGAAGTAGTGGTAGCGCAAGCAGTACGTCTAATAACCGCCCGATAAGAGAATCTGAGGGGGATATTGTTAAAAATTTTCCAGATCTTAAATTTAGTGAAACAAATACACAAAAACCTAGTGAAACAATAATTCAATCTGGACAAGGTACAGTCAAGCAGTCTAAATTATCAGATAAAGATACAATTTATATCCTTGGAAGTATTGGTGCTGCATTCGTAATAGTTATTATAATAGTATTATTAATACTAGGCATAAAATTCTTAAAAAAGAAAAGAAAAAAGAAAAAAACATCATATAAAGATCTTAAAGTATCACTTAAAGGTTTAAGTCAAATTAAAGCAGGTCAATTCATGAATGAGAAGTATCCTAAACTAAAACCAGAAGATAGTGTATTAGAAGCTATTGAGTTATTTATCATGAATAATATAAACATTGTACCGATAGTATCTGGGAAATCTGTTGTAGGTGTGATCAATAAAAAAGACATAGTCTTTAAAATCAATAATCCAAAAAAAGTTGGAAGCATGAAAGTTAAAGAAATCATGCGTAAAAAATTTATTAGTTGCAAGCCAACACGTAAAATGGGAGATATTTATAGCATAATGCTTGAAAAGAATCTTAATGAGATAATAATCGCAAAAAGTGGCAAGTTTATGGGAACTGTTGACTATTTTGATATGCTAAATGTTTTTAGTAATACTAATTTTATAATAGAAACACCTCCAAAAATGGGCGACGCAATGGCAAAAGATGTTAAAATAATAAATCCAAAAACCACATTAAACCAACTAAAAGATTTATTCATGAAAACAAACACTGAGTATGCAG
>JAAOYK010000039.1 GCA_018221305.1 Candidatus Pacearchaeota archaeon | reverse complement strand
GGACAGTATTACTATTGATCCTGAAATTTTGGATCATACCTTTGTTCCGGAAGATGAACTTGCAAGGCTTAAATCAAGTTATGATTCAACAAAAGAAAAGTTTGATCCAAGCGATTTTTCTTGTGAAAAAAGTTCGCGGGCAAAGGCTTCTGCGTTTTTTTCAGAATTTGGGCGTGTTATTAGAAGTAATTTTGGAAGCGGCTCAGATATTGCAATGTATTTAATTTTATCTGGAATGATTTTTGGAACAATTTACGGTGGAACTAAGCTTGTTGACACACATTTTGATAAAAGAAGATCTAAAAAAATTATTGCTAAAATGTCAGATCAAGTAAGTGATGATCCTAATTTTATGCAACTATATGAAAATAATGCGGGCATGAAGACCTGGCTGGAAGGCTCGGATCCAAATAATATGGAAACTAATAGGATTGCGGAAAATTATCGTAATTTAGAAAATAAAATTAATAATGAAAAATGAAAATAATTGATAAATACCTAGATTCAAAAGTGCATAAAAAATATGAAAAGTTTCGCCGTGCCGGAAGGCATCTCGCAAACGTGATCATGGCTATACCATTAATATATTTTGGGGCTGTAGCGAATAATAATGCAACGAAAAGTGATTTGTCAAAGGATGCACAATCAATTGTAAGGGTGTCTCGTATTAAGGATGAGTACACAAATCTGGCAATACATGATTTATTTATGAAAAATCCGAATGCTGTTGATGAATTTTTTGATAGTTATAAGAATAGGCGGATTTTGAATCGGGTTTTTCTTGAGCCAAGACAAAGTCAAGTAGATAGTGACAAGGAAAAAAAGAAAAGCGAAAAAGGTTTAGAAAAAATTGCTAAAGAAAATAATTATAGAATAAAGATTGATGATAAGGTATACTTTTCAGGGGAAAAGATGAGCTCTGATTTGTTTCATTTGAAAGAGTTTGATCTAATTTATGATGATCATCATGGTCACCTTTATGAGCTTGAGGAAAAAGAAAATAAACTTGTAAAGGTTATCGATGGTGTTAAGCAGATATGTTTGTCTAATGGCAGTTCAAATGGTTTTTATTTTATACACTATGATCATGTTTTTAATAAAAAGAAAACAGGGGAAGTTGTTCAAGTAACAAAAAAGCCAGGAATTGAAGAACTGTGTCAAGTGCCAGGATCTAATGCTATTATCGGTCGAGGAGATGATGATTTTGTTATTTTTGGAGACGAAAGGGTTGAGTTTCTTTTAAAATCAATGCAAGGTGGAAGGTTTGATATTTGCGATACAGAAAATCTTATTTATGACCCCGAAAGTGATACTTTGTGTGTATCTACTGAAAATGAAATTCATGTTGCAAGAAGGATTAAAGATGGAATTTCTCATGAGATTTTAGACCCTAATGAAGGGGTGCGTTCGTTTATGCTATATGATCATAAAAAATGTAATCACGAAAATCAAGATAATCAAGTAAAGAAAAAATGTTTAGCAGTTATTACAGATAATGATAAGGTTTTTACTTATAATTTTGTAACTGGAATAAACTCTAGTGTGCATCTTGTGCGAAGTGAAATTTTTGATGCTGGCGGTATGAGGGATTTTGTAAAGAATTCTAATGAAAATTATCCTGAACTTTCAACTAACTGGTTTAAAGAAAGTGTGTATGAACAGCTTAAAACAGATCTGGTTAAAAGATCTTTAGAAACAGATTTTTCAGAACTTGTTGAAAAAATTACAAACGAAGCATTAGAGAATCAAACTCTGACTTCACTTGAGACTCGATCTCATTGATACTTTTTGTTCCGTCTATTATCTTTATATGTTCCTCAGATAAGTGGTTTTTTGCTAAAAGGTAATTTTTCCGGACTTGATTCTGAAAATTTATATCTGCTTCAAACTTATGTTCCTTATTTTTGTCCCTAACATTATCAAGATTCATGCGTTGTCGTGCAATTTCTGTTGGTGTGTCGATAATAAACGTAATATCTGGTACTGGGAGGCCAATATGTAAATCTATTAATTTTTGTATTGGAAGGCCTTGTGCGGATTGATAAGCAAGGGTTGATAATTTATATCTGTCACAGACCACATGATGTCCTTTATTTATGTGTGGAAGGACAAGATCATTTACATGCTCAATCCTATCTTGAATAAAAAGTTTTGCTAACAATTCTGCCCTAGTTTGTGCAGATTCTGTAAGTCTTAAAATTGCCCTTATTTCACGCGATTTGTAAGGATTACGTGTTAGAAGTACGTGGTGATACTTACTAAGATTTGTTAAATGACGGGCAAAGTTCCAAACTTGAGTAGATTTGCCACAACCGTCGATACCTTCAAATACAATAAATAAGCCCCTTTTTGTGTCCATATAAAAAATAAAAACTCTTAGTTAAAAACAATTTGTGTGCTGTAGAATAATTATTATTGCATTTTTGAGCATGCCATTAAGTATGAAATAATTGACTCTGCGCCTTGATTTTTGTTTACTCCTGTTTCTGTGATAGCATCATAAATACTATTATGTTGGGACCTCATATCATGATTAATTGAATTATTCCCGTGAAACCATGAAAATGCTATTTGTGCTTGCTTATCCAGGCCTGCATCAACACATGCTTCTGCCATTACTCCTGCTTCTATTGATTGTTCATGAAGTAATGATGGAACGCTTCCTTTTTGAAACCAGCCTTTATTGCCTATGGCCCTAAAAAACTTGTTAGGTATTGTATGTTTGATCAAAAAATGTAAAGATTGTTTTCCGATTTCTGTTAAGTCTGGCCGGGTTAAGGATTGTCCTGCCAAAATCATTGCTTGGGCAAGACGCGGGCCACAATAAGTATACTCAGTTGAGAATCCTTTCCAATCTTTATCAGAATGTTTATGATAATCTGCTTGTAATTGGCAAACAAGTTGTAAGTTTGCACTTTTTACAGAATCATTCTTACTTTTTGCTAGATATTTAGAAAGCCCAATACTTGCTAATGCTTTACTCATTGGAAATTGTAGATTCTCAGTCATCTCTAAAGAGTCAAAGAAAAGTGTGCGAACTTTTTTTTGTTTTGATGAACCTAAGCAGTCTTTACCTAATAGTTCTGCTAATGCCCATATTGTCCTTCCATAACAATCCTGAAGATCGCCAGAATCTTCTTGTTTTCCATTCCGTGCTTCCCACTTTCCATGTTCTGTCTTATAATTATTAAACCATCCGTCATTACGTTTAGCATCAATCAAATAATCAAGATATAGGTTTAAAATCTTGTTTGATGGATCTGTTCTTGTTTTAATAATCAGTGCTCGTGCCTGGTCATCAATAGAATAATCATATTTTGGGTTTGGGACGTGAAGATCAGAATGTTGGACTATGCCTTTATCATCTGTCATTGCTTCAAGTCTTTTCTGAAATTTGTTGTTTTTCTTACTCATTATTAATATATAATTACTAAAAAGTCACTTAATAATCAACAGAATTAGTATTAGAAACTATAAAAATAAATCGGTTGTTACGGGTCTAAATGTATTAGAATTGTAAAGATTGTATGATTTAATCCTTCATTTCAATCTTTATTGTCACATCTCGTGGAATATATAAACGCATTATTGCGTGCAGGACCTTATCATCAGCAGTTAGGTCAATGACACGCGAATGAATCCGCATCTCAAAATTATCAAAAGTAGCGCTTCCATCACCGCACGGGCTTTTTCGTGTTGTAATCTTTAGTTTCTTTGTTGGTAATGGTATTGGTCCAGAGATTGGTATCCCAGCTTTGCTTGAAATTTCTTTGATCTCATCACAGATATTATTCAGGTGATCTATCTTCATGCTTTTTAGTTTGATTCTTACTTTTGCCATCTCTGTTAAGTTATCCAAATTAGTTAGTTTTGGATATATGAAATAATAAAAAAATAGGTTTAAAAAGCTTGCTGTTTGAGAATTTAGTACTCTCTATAACTCTTTTGTAAATAATACTTTATCGGGTAGAGCATACCGAAAATAAACATTAACCAGCCAATAAAACTGAGAACCATCAGAATTGTATTCTTAAACATTACCGAGACTGTTAAAAGCCCGGCCCAGCTAATAAGTCCTGAGATGAATAAAACTACCCATGTCATTTTTTCTTTTCTTTTTATGATAAAGTCTGATAAATACATTATTGTTATACCGTTAGATATTAAAAAGATGCCAATCAAAACATTAAATAAAAAGAATAAACTTGCAATTTGTGAATCATAACGTGCAAAAAAGCCCCAGAGTTCTGATACTGCATTAAAGTTTGTCTTCATGTTATAATCAATTGCTAGGATATAATAGATCCCAAGCAATATGGTATAAATTCCATTATAAAAGGTTATTTTTGCTCCTTGTTTGACTTTTTTAATATTCATTGTTTATGCGCTATTATTCTAGGTTATTTCTACTTAAATAATTAAGGGAACTGCTTTTAAAAAAATTTATGCAAAGGAATATAAAAGTTAAAATACACTAATGTTTATGCAAAAAAACGGGGAACCAGCTAAATTTAGATTTAAAGTGAATAATAAAAGGCGAAAGCAGTTAATTATTAGCATTTTGGTTATATTAGGGATTACTTTGATAGTTATAGGATTTTTAGTCGGAAGTGAGATCCTGGAAAATGTTCGTTTTGATAAAGATGATAATGCTACAATAAACCGGTCAACAGAGCTAGCACTTAATTCTGAAAATCGTGAGAATGAAAGTCCTGTACCTGATACACCAGGTAATAATGATTCTCAAACTACACAAACAACTGATAAAGAAACTAGTGGTGGTGGCGGTGGCGGCGGAGGTGGCGGAGGCGATAGCGGAAGCGGTAGTACAACCCCGAATGTGGATCCTTGTGCTGATTCTAATTCTTGCTTCGGCCCTGAATTAGTTCGTAATGGGGAATTCGAATCTGGTGATTACTGGGCAATGGATGGTAGATGGATGATTAATGGAAGAGGGGAGGCTTTCATATGGGGGCCATTTTTAGAGGGGGATACAATCCAGCAAGATATTGGGGTCAAAGCAGGCAGCACTTATATGATAAGTTTTAATTATAGATATTTTGGCTCTAATAATCTAATCCAGGTAAGCCTTGGAGGAAGCCCTGGCAGAATTTATAATACTAGTGTATTTTCTGAATTAATCACTGCAATTAATACAGGTAATCTAACTTTTACAAAATTAGAGGATAGTCCCGAGTCTGCGATTAGTAGTGTTTCAGTAAGAGAAGTTTTACAAGGTGGATATCCTAATTATTGTAGTGGAGAAGTTGATCCAGTTTGCGATTCATATTGTGATAGGGATGGGGATGGTTATTCAACCTATACGATTTGTTTGGATTCAAACTATTCTTTTGGTGATTGCGATGATTTTGATGCAAACAGAAGTTCTGGACAAGATGAATTGTGTGATGGTTTTGATAATGATTGCAATAATGAAACTAATGATGGTTTTGATGAAGAATGGTATAATCAGCCGACTACTTGTGATGCAGGGGGATGTGTAAGTACTGGTGTTTTGCATTGTGTTTTGGGAAATCAAGTTGATAGTTGTATTACTGATTGTTCAGGCACTGAATTAGTTCTTAATGGAGAATTTGATTCTACTGATTATTGGGCAATGAATGGTTCATGGACTATCGATAGAGGATGGGCTTATCTCTGGATGGGTGATGTGTATGGAAAGGCAATCCAACAAGATATTGGAGTCAAAGCAGGCAATACATATAATGTAAGTTTTTACTTTAGTACTGGATATACTGCTTCTGATAACGCGATTCAGGTGAGCCTTGGAGGAACTCTTGGCAGAGGTTATAGTATTCCCGGATTTAAATCTGAATTAATCACTGCAACAGATACAGGTAATCTGACTTTTATAAGAATTGATGAGGGTGGTGAGCTTAGACTTGATAGTGTTTCAGTAAAAGAAGTCTTGCAAAGTGGTGGCGGAGGAGGTGGTGGAGGCTCATATTGCGTAAATGATAATGATGGGGATAGATATGGTGTGGGCCCGGACTTTAATAGCTGCCTTTCAACTGATATTGATTGTGATGATTCAGATAATCAAATTGTACCAAATAGAAACGAAATCTGTGGAAATGGTATTGATGATAATTGTAATGATTTGATTGATGATGCAGAAGATTCCTGCCCTGTATCTCAGATTTCCAGCAACAGTTGCATGGTTATGGATACTGATAATATGGTCTATACTTTAACAGATGACATATTGTTCGCATGGCATGCAATGTCCCGCGAGTGGGGAGGTCCCGGATCTTTATATAATTGTTTTGAACTTGTTGGTAATGGAATAACTCTTGACTGCAATGGCCATAGCCTTCTTGATGATGGTGGAGGCAGCAGGCCAAAGGAGGCAATTGTTATTAAAGGTAACTATAATACTGTAAAGAACTGTGATATTTCTCTGCAGATAGAATCGTTTAATAGTGGAATCTTGTTAAGAGATGGCGCTTCCAATAATATAATAGAAAATATAATGATAAATAATACTTATTCTGGTGTATGGATGTGGAATGATTCTTACAATAATCAGATAATAAATGTGGTTTCAACAAATAATGAATATGGATTGTATATGTCTGACAATTTTGAAGATACAAATACAATTACAGGAAGCACTTTTTGTGATAATAATTATGATTTGTTTTGTCAAGACGAAGTTGCTTTAGGATTTGTTGATAACACCTGTTCTGGTTCATGCGGGATAAAGTTATGTGATAATGATTGTGGCGAATGTGATTTGAACAGGCCGTGTACTCAAGATGGCTTAGAAGTTTGTGATTTAAGTACAAGTCTTTGTGTTGAATGTTTAGAAGATACTGATTGTCCAAATCTAGCCACCTGTGATCCAGAATCTCATAGTTGCATATCTGTTTGTACAAATGATAATGATTATGATGGATATGGGTCTGGCCCTGATTTTAATGGTTGCTTTTCAACTGATATTGATTGCGATGATTCAGATGCAAACATAAATCCTGGAAAAGATGAATTATGTGATGGCTTTGATAATGATTGTAATAGTGGAACAGTAGATGGATCTGATGAAGCATGGTATAATCAACAGACTACTTGCGGTGTAGAAGGGTGTGCAAGTACTGGTATTTATGATTGTATTTCAAAAATCCAGGTTGATACTTGTATTGATATTTGTGATTATAGCTGTGCAAATGATAATGATGGAGATAGATATGGTATAGGTCCGGATTTTAGTGGCTGTATTTCAACAGAGGTTGATTGCGATGATTCAGACAATCAAATCGTTCCAAATAGAAATGAAATTTGTGGAAATGGTATTGATGATAACTGTAACAATCTGATTGATGATGCAGAAGATTCATGCCCTGCATCTCAGATTTCAGGAAGCAGTTGTAGGGTTATGGATACTGATAATATGGTCTACACCTTAACTGCCGATATAATGTTTGAATGGTATGAAATGTCCCATGACTGGGAGGGTCCAGGAACTCTGCAAAATTGTTTTGAAATTATTGGCGATGGAATAACTCTTGATTGCAATGGCCATAGGCTTATTGACCCCATCAGTGCAGGCCGACCTTATGATGCAATAGTTATTTTTGGTAGTTACAACACAGTCAAAAACTGCAATATGTCAATAAACAATACCGGGGATGGATCTGGAATTTTAATAAGAAGTGGTGCTTCTAATAATAGAATCGAAAATATAGCAATCTCTGATACTTTTTCAGGTGTGGAGATACATAATAATTCTTACAATAATCAAATAATAAATGTGGTTTCAACAAACAATCAATACGGGTTTTATATGCCTGATAATTTTGAAGATACAAATACGATTACAGAAAGCACTTTTTGTGATAATGATTATGACTTATCTTGTAAATATGGACTTAACTTAGGATTTACTGATAACACTTGTTCTGGGTCATGTGGGACAGGTACATGCACAAACTCTTGTCCTGAAGAAGTTAGTTCACCTTCGCTTAGTCCCTTGATTCGGTTTTGGAACTTTTTGAAAAAACTGTTTTGAGTATAAATGTTATTAGCATCAGTGATGTTTATAAAATACGTTTTTTTGTTTAAATTATGAAAATAGATTATAAACATAACTTAGAAGCCGAAGAAGCATATGAAAGAATAAGCCATCTTTTGTTAGACATGCAAGAAAAGTATGCAAATAAAATAAGTGATCCTGAGATGACTTGGAATGATCAACATACAAAAATGGATTATAGTGTAAAGGTCATGGGGGCCCTTGTTAGTGGGCAGGCCATCTTAAAACCGGGTAGTATTAGTTTTGATGCAAAATTGCCGTTTATGGCCAGAATGTTTAGCAAGAAAATTGAAGCAATGGTCAGAGAACAACTAAAGGACTTATTTTCTTAGTTTTGTAAGTGCCCTTTTGTAGACTAAAGATTTAAAAATAATGCTTTTTTGTAGTTAAGTGTAATAGTTTTTAATTTTAATTATAAAAATATTAAATTTATTGTAGAAGAAGCAAAATGAATTGGTATGATGATATTTATAGGTTAGGTATAGAAAAAACAGATTTAGGTTTAGATTTTCCACGGCACGAGAGATATGAGTACAGAATTTTAACTTATGATGAGCAAGAAAACGTGCAGAGAATCCCCGGACATTTTAGTGCCATAAATGGCACTTCTGGAATATTGAAAAGACTAAAAGAAATCTCCGAAATTGTTAAACAAAATACTGATCATGATTGTAATATTGATAGAGAAATTAAGGATAGTAGCTTAGATCAATTGTCAGGTCCAAAATCTTTGGAAGTTTTATTGAGGAAAAAAGATCAATTAAAAAGACTTGCTGGTAAAAGGGGAGACATAGTTTTTAAGAATAGCAAATATAGAAACTTCCCTGGTGGGAGTCCGAATCATCGTAATCGGTGAAACTAATAAACTAAAGAATTAATTTGTTATTATGAAAAAGAGATTCGCACTTTCTCTGATCTTGGATGGGGAAGCCTACTTTTTAGGGCGCGCGTAATTCTTCAACTTCCGTTAATTAGAAATTTCCTAAAATAAACCTTTTCTTTCTTCTTTGTAGCCCAGGTTTCATCTTGCCCTCCAAAGAACAAACTAAACATAACCTGACCAACCTCATACTGTTTATTCTTTCTCAAGTTTAACCTTTTGTATAGCACTCTTTCACCATTAACCCATGCAAGGAGGGAGTCTTTTTTACTAGGATCTTTAGCAAGTTTTATGCGCATCATAATATTGTACCATTTATTGTGTATAAGAAATATTTTCTTGTTCTTAATGCTGTATACAAAATCTTCGCCCCACTTTCTTGTTTGTTTATCCGGAAAATAAGTGTACTGTACTAGATAGGGTTTGTGAACATCCTTTTTGTCCATGAATTTAGGGTCTTTGACTAAATGGCATAATTCATCATAGGAAACTGCCGCCCTCCACATTAATCGTGCAGAAAAACCATTCTTATCTTTCGACCCTCCTCCTGGTGCTGTGCCCCCAGCCAGTCCTGGCAATTTACCTCCCCTTACAAAATTAAAATTATTTCCAAACATAATATCGTATTCAAATGTAACATCGGTTAATCCTTTTGGTAAATTTAATCTCCAGAATGATCCTCCTTTACTTGTGGTACCTTTTGGAATTGTTATTTCTAAAACTTTTTCATCTTTCTTTTTCACAATTCTGCATCTGTTTTCAGCAACACCCCTTCTTGGTTCAGAACCCCAATCTTTGACAAAAGTATCTAAATCATAAAGCCCAAACTTATGATCCTTAAAAGATATAGTTTTTGAGTATTTGTTTTTTGTTCTGCTTGACATTAGATATTCTATAGAGGTTAATGTTTATTAAATTGTTGCCTTTAAGCGCGCTTCCGTAGGGAGGGATTTATTAATTAGAGATTTAATTCTTTTTCTTTGAAGTTTTTTTGATGTAATGTCTATAATAACCTACAAAATTTCCTATAAGAAAACTACTTTCTGCAATAATTCCCATTGGAGAAAAAATCACTAAATTATATAGGATTATTAAAGAAGTACCAATCATCATTTGTTTTCTCATTAATTTGTCATTCTTTTGGAAATTACCGATAATAAATATAAATAATCCAATATATATTAAAAAATCATAAATTTCAGTATAAGTAAAAATTAATGTTAAAGTATTTAACACTAAAAATATAACTAAATATTTTTTATTTGTTGTAAACATACAAGTTATAAATCTCAATGCTGAAAAAAATACAATTATTCCTGCTGTAATTTTACCTAATAAAAAATAGTGTGCACTAATTAGGCTTGCAGAAAAAACTAATGTTAAATATATTTGTTTTCTTTTTTTAAATTGTAAACTCAAAAAGTCTAACCCCATCGCAAGGAACATTGCAACTTGTGATAAAATAAATGTTAATGTTAAATCAATCATAATAATTCAAAATTTAAGATATTTATTAAACTTGTTATTAACTTCAAACTCTATTTTCTCTAAATCGGCTTTTTTACTTCTTTTTTTCCAAAAAAAGAAGACGGGAAAAGAGATAAACAAAAACAGGGATTATATAACAAAAATCCTTAAAAAAGGAGGATTTGTAGTTATATAATGTTAAACGGGGTTACTCAATTTACAGATTGGCTGAAAAATAAGCGTGAAGATACTCTTTTAGAAACTATTGCAAAAGGGTTAGTAGATACTGCACTCATACTAGCTGCTGGAGTTGTATTAACCGGAGCTTATTTTGGCTTTACTGGAAGGAATACTGAAAAACCTATTAAAACAGAGTATAGGACTGATTTAAATAAAGATGGGATGGAAGATTTAGTTTTAAAAAATAATAAAGGATATGAAGTTTTTTTAGGAAGTAATTCTGGATATCAAAGATTAGAAAATTCTCCAGAGAAGGAACAAGAAATTGTTAAAAAAAATTTAGCTTATTTTTTAGAAGGAAAAAATAATCATTAATTCCCCGAGCGCTAGCGAAGAATGCAATGTGATCGAGGAAAGCAAAGTTTTCCAATGGGCGCATTTAGTGTGGGAACAAAAACTCTGCAAGAATATATAGCAAAATAAAAAAGCCCATTAGAGTAACCAAAAAAACAAAAACTGAACGTTCTTTATTTTTAATAATACTCGTAAATCCTGTCAAAAAGGCACAAACCCCGCAGAGTCCTGCGATAATCATGGGAATTGTGAGTTTAAGGTTGCTAAAAAATGTATCGCCCCCTCTTTCTCCTAGCTTAACAAATAGAAAAAATAATCCAAGAAATACAAAAAAAGAGATAATTAATCCAACTGACCATCTACCAAGATTACTCTTTGGTGTTAAATTGATCTTCATATTCCAATAAAACATAAATTATTAAATATATAAATTAAATGTTTTATAAAGTATGAGAGATTGTCGTTCCCAATATGACTCTAGAGTAGTAACAGTAGAAAAGTTTATAAATCATAAAATATTCTAAAATTCATTAAATAATTAACATAATCCTAAAATGCAAGAACCAAAAATATCAATACAAACTGAAATTCAAGTACCCTCTGGAAAGTTGGTATATCAAGAATTTCTAGATGAAATGAAGTATGGTGTAGCTACAAATGCTGCTGTTAGGGCGGGAGTGGTTGCAGAAAGAGAGAGCGAAATTCTTGAAAATGCTAAAAATGGTATTTTTTCAGGATTCATTGGAAATTCTTGTCCAGGAGTTTATAGGCAAGGGGATAGAATTATAGTGGGTAATGATCCTGATGAAGAGGGTTATAATAGGAAAAAAGGTGATTTTGGAGAAAAAGTTGGACACATCATAACAGATGGAGGTACTTATTCTTTTGCTGATCTTGATAACTTTTTACACCAAGGGGGAAATTTAAACAAATCAACATGTGAACATCAAAATCCAAAAGTATTGGAAGTTACACCTGGAAGATATGTTTTAAATCATTTTTATGGTTTCAATACAGAACAAAGAAATGCAGGAAAAGTTCTTTATGCATCAATTGAAAGAAGTGACAGGCCATTAATATAATTAGGGCTTCCTAAAAAATACTTTAATTAGAAACTAAAAGGTTTTCAAATCCTGTTGTCCATTCATCTTTTATCATTAATGTAAAATCTATTGTTTTTATTATGTTTGGAAATTCTGATTTTAAGTCTTCTACAAATTTGTAATATTCTTGGAAATTTTTAACAACGAGTTCTATTTCTAATTGCCATATATTTCTTATTAGGTATTGAATTTCGTGTCTGTTTGAAATATATTGAAGTAATTTTTTTTCATCATCTTTATTATATCTTTCTAAATTAATTATTACTTTATAGTTTTCAAGGTTTAATTTTGAAGTGTTGATTTCTATCCTGTATTGAATTATTATGCCTAATTTTTCTAGTTTTTTTAGCCTACTTATAGCTATTGCAGGGGTTGATTTAGATTTATTGGCTATATCTATTATCGGCATCCTAGCATTTCCAGCAATTACAGAAAGTATTCTTAAATCTATTCTATCTAGCTTATTGTTTTCTACTTTTCCACCAAACGTGGTAGGTTCTAATTTTTCTTTTGTAAGATACATTTTGGGAAATTGTTTTACGTCTACAATTATTCCGCCATGGTTCTCAGCAATTATGTCATTAAATTCTGATATAATTTTATTTTTTAATTCAAAAAATTCATAATCTGTTTTTGCAAAAATTCCAAATATTAGGTCCCATCTTCCAGCATTTTCTCCTATCCAATATACTTTATCAGATTTTCTAAGATAATTTAGTAAATCTTCTCTTCTTTTTGCTATGTTTTTTAATTTAAAGTAGATCTTGTAAATCTTATTTCCAATTTTATGGGGGTTAATTGAAGTTTTGAATCCAGTAATTATGCCTTTTTCTATTAGCTGGGCTATCCTGTAATCTACTGCCTGGCGAGATTTCATTACAATTTTTGCTAATTTGGTGGAAGGAATTCTACAGTTTTTATCTAATTCTGTTAAAATCTTTCTATCTACAAGATCTAATTTTAGTTCACTTATTTCTTTCATTATTAGCATATATCATGTTTCCTTTATATATTTTATGGTTTATGCTTAAAATCTGCGAGAAACTTTAATATAGTTTATTATGTTATTACTATTAAGTAAATAAACAAGGGAGACAAAAGATGAAAAGTAAAAATAAAAACAAAAAAATCACATTTCAAGAACTTGAAAGGAGGTATGAATAAAATGGATAAAACAAGGGGAGTACTGATATACAGAGGAAGAGATAACGATTCGGATAGTTATGGAATTGAACTTCCAAATTCTCGCTTCTTAATGGAGGATATTTTGCTAGACCCGAAAAATGGATCTCAAAACAATGATACCGAGGCCGGCAGTCTTATTGGCCAAACTATGAGAGAAAATGGATTTAACAAATATGTAGTCCTTAATGCGAACCATAATTGGTTAAATTGGAGGTGGAAAGCTAATGAAAAATGGGTTTATAATGGGCCGAATCAGGATGGAACTAATGATGAGGGATGTTTTTGGCCAGAGCCTAGTAGACCTTATGGAAGCAAATCCGCATTAATGCAGGCCATAGATTCTGAGCTGAATAGAGCTTAAAATTGGGTTATAAATTGGGGGGAACTCTTTTCCCCCTTATCTCTGAGGGGTTAAACGCAATATTTTAGAATTACTTTTGATTATTATTTTTTCCTAATAACTTTATACAAATCATCGCCCTTTCTGCATAAGGGTAGCTTTATTCCGACATCTTGAGCCTTTTTTGCTATGTTTACAGGTTTATGATTGATCTGCATGTTTTCTATTTTGAAACGTTTTATGCCTGTTGTGTTTCCTAAAATCATGATATTGTCGCCTAGTTTGATTTGGCCAGTATTTATGTGAAGAAGGCCTACCTCTAGGTTTTTATAATAATGAGTAATTTTTCCAATAAACTGTTTGCTCCTTGTTGCAGTGCTATGTTGAGCATTTGAGAAATCGTCATTTGTTGGAGTTCCAAGATAAAAACCACTTGAAAATCCTTTAGTATAAACCTTGTTTAATTCAGTGATTGCTTGTTTTATCTGGGCTGGTGTTAATTTATTATTTAGTGCATGTTTGTATACTCTAACTACTGTGTCAACATATTCAGGCTCACGGCTGCGGCCTTCTAATTTTATGGATTTTATTCCTGCTTTTTTTAGTTTTTCTAAAAAGGGTAAAGTGCATAAATCTTTTGCAGAAAAAATGTGATTATTTGTGACCCTGAGTTCTTTTCCTTGATCATCTTTCACATGATAAAATCTGCGGCATGGTTGAATACAACGGCCGCGGTTAGCAGATTGGTTTTTGTATAAATGGTTTGACATGAAACATCTGCCAGATACTGACACACACATAGCACCATGAGCAAAAACTTCTACATTAACATGTTTTGCAATACTTTTTATTTGTTTAAGAGATAATTCGCGTGCAAGAACTATGCGCCTAGCGCCAAGCTTTTTGTAAAATTTGGCGCTTTCAATGTTTGACACTGATACCTGAGTAGAAACATGGAACGGAATTTTATATTTTTTGCATAAGAGCATGACAGACATATCACTACAGATCACAGCATTAATGTATGGTTTTACTTTTTTTATTAATTTTTCAAGACGGGTTAGCTCATTATCATAAATTATTGTGTTAAGTGTTAAATATAAATTAATTTTATGTTTGTCTGCGATGCGGCGCATTTTTGGCAAATCTGTAAGCTTAAAGTTTGGCGAACGTGCACGCATGTTAAAATTTTGTAAACCAAAATATATAGCGTCAGCTCCGGCTTTTACTGCAGTTATAAAAGTCGTCATATCTCCTGCTGGGGCTAAAAGTTCTATTTTATTTTCCATGAAATTAATAAAAAAAATTAGTTTATAAGGAGTTTGGTTTTTGTACTAAAAAAAGCCTTGATATGACTGAAAAATAATGCTTATGTAACGTATATATTGAAAAAGTTAGTTTTATAAGCCCTTATTTAGTTGTTCTAGTATGGCACGTAGAGGGCAAACAAACGCTAGGACTCAGGGGCATCATCAGCCGTACTGGGAATTGATACGCAGAATTATTACAGAGTCAGACATAGTGCTCGAAATTCTTGACTCTAGATTAATTGAATTGTCGCGTAATGAACAAGTTGAAGAATTAATTGAAGAAATTGGTCGGCCAGTAATTTATGTAATTAATAAAAGTGACCTTGTTTCAAAAGAACATATTAACAAGTATCTTGCAAAATTAGAAAAAAGAGAAAATGTTGTTTTTGTGACCACTAAAAATATGAAGACGGTTAGAATACTTCTTTATGCTATTAAAAAATTGTTCAAAAAACATGGAAAACGTGAAAAAGAAGTGCGAGGAAAGTATGATCCAAAACCAAAATATCGAGAAGCAATAGGAAACATTGTTGTTGGTGTTCTAGGATATCCTAATGTTGGTAAATCATCTATTATTAATGCGTTATCGTATAAGAAAAAAGTTAAAGTTTCAAAGAAGTCTGGAACAACGCATGGTATACATTGGGTACATGCTACTGATGAGATAAAACTTATTGATAGTCCAGGAGTTATACCTTTGAAACATGGTGATGATGTACGTTATGGGCTAATTGGTGCAAAAGATACAGAAGCGTTAAAAGATCCAGAGATGGTTGCATCAGCTATAATAAACCTGTTTTTGCAAAAAGATAAAGATATTTTAAATAAATTCTATAAAATAGAAATTGAAAGTGATGATGTAGATGAAGTGATAAAAAAAATTGGAGACAAAAAAGCATATCTTTTAAAAGGTGGAATATTAGATGAGCATAGAGTTATGACTCAAATTGTGCGCGATTGGCAGCAAGGAAATTTAAGGTTTTAAAGATGGATCCAAAAGAAGCTTCTGAATCAGAATGGATAAAAAAATTAAGTCCGCATCAGTTTCATATTTTGCGGGAAAGAGGTACTGAAACACCATTTTCAGGTAAGTATGTAAAATTTGATGAAGAAGGGACTTATGAATGTGCGGCTTGTAAAAATTTGTTATTTAAATCGGTTCATAAGTTTGATTCAGATACTGGTTGGCCAAGCTTTTTTGATGCAGTACTTGAAAATATTGAATTACGCGAAGATAATAGTTTAGGTGCTCCGCGTACTGAAGTGGCTTGTAAGAATTGTGGAAGTCATATTGGGCATGTTTTTGATAACGGGCCAGAACCTACTAAAAAAAGATATAGTGTTAATTCTGTAGCATTATCTTTTAAGAAAGATTAAGCTGCTAAAGCATATTGTTTTTTACACAACTGTGAAAATGCACGATTCCAGTTCAGATCTGTACCATTAGAGATCCCGTCAATAAAACCTTCTGACCTTAAATTTGGTTTCATTAAATTTTCAAACTTATCAAAATATTTTTTATCTTTTGTTATTAAATATTTTAATCCAAAAAACATTGGCCAGTGCATTGGATTATTTTTTAATACATGAAAAACACCATTCCAGCGATCTTGTGGGAATCTTATAAATCCGTTTTCTTTTTCTAAGAGGTTTAAATTGTCCCATAATTTTTCTTGCATTTGTTTATCTTCTTTTATTGGCTTTATTGGATCGTATAATGTAAACATTAGTCCAGAATCAAGAATGATTTCGTTTTGTGTTTCTGTTTCTAATGCTTCATGAGGTAACATGTCTTCTACTCTTTGATAAGCGTTACTTAGCATCTCACGTACTTGCGAAGAGTCATCGATATTTGTTTGATATTGTTCAACCCCTTTTGCGCACGCACATATGCTGCTTGTATGTATACGCTTTTTTAGAACTTGACCAGGGTAATCTAGCTGACCATCGCCTTCCCAAATACCATAATCAGGGCATTGCCAAAATTTTATTCTTTCTAAATAATTTATTAATTTTTGTGCTGTTTCTTTATCATTTTGATTTATCGCCATTGATAAGTCTAGCCCAACAGCATCGTTTTGTGGTATCGCCCATTCCTCATTAAAATTATAATCTTTATCATGTAAGGGGGGCAAGAATTCAGTATCATTTAAATTTTTTGATAAAAAGATTTTTAGCCCTTGATAAAGTCTTGACTTTGTTTCAGTGTCTGCTGCTTTATAGATCCAGTATGCATCTCTGCGCCAACCATGATTAGTCATTAATGCATTTTTAGAAATCCTGGCTGCAGAAATAAACCCGTTATTTAATACTAAGTTTTCTAATCCAATTGTTTGATTTGCTGTAGACATTGTTGTTATTTATTATTTTACTGTATCACACTTTTATTAGCTTATTATTGTTACAATAATTTCTCTTCTTCGTGGGCGTGTGTCAAAGTCTATTAATGTTACTTGCTGCCAGGTTCCTAGGCTCAATTTCTTGTTTGAAAAAGGGACAGTAATATCTGGTTTAAGTAAAGTTGCCCGAACATGCGCGCTTCCATTATCATCATGCCATTTTTCATGGTGCCAATAATCTTTTTCTCTTGGCGCAATACGCTGGAAAAGTTCTTTTGTATCCCTAACCAGCCCAGGTTCATATTCAATCATTGTAAGGCCTGCTGTTGAGCCCACAACAAACAAATTTACTATACCACTTTCTATCTGAAATGTATTAAGAATTTGATTAATTTCATCAGTTATGTCAATTATGTCAGTATTGCCTTTTGTATCAAGCTTGATTGTCTGCGTTTCACTCATAGATATATAAGAAAGTCAATTTATTTAAACTCTTGCACATTTAGTATATCCTTATATAAAGAGGAAAAATAAGAGGGAAAAAATGAAACTATTACAAGAAGAATTTTTTGGAAAAATATGGAAATTTATTAATTCTATCAACATATTTCTAATAAGATGGGCTGCAAAATTACTATTTTATGCAATAATACTTTCAGTTTTTGTACTAGTTGCATGGTCTGTTTATGTAAAAAACTATACATACATTGTTATAGTGGCCATAATTCTGTTGATTGCTGAAATTGCTCACTTTATACGTAAAAAGCGTGAAAAAGTAATGGTTGAGCGTGCAACCGATTCAAAGATTAAACTTGAAAAATCAAAGAATAAGGGGCTACTTGGGATGGATCCTGAGAATAAAACTCCTAAAAACAAGGATTTATTAAAAAATGTCTAGCCAAATAATTGAATTTGAAAATGAATTACGTTTGTTGGATGATTCTAGACGGTTAGGGCATAAAAGACAATTACGGGCTAAATCTAGTTTTCGAGAAAAACAAGAAAGATTAAACGATTTTATGACTCGTTTTAGTCATTTTTGTGATAAAAATTTTTTAACAGAAGTTGTCAAAGAAATTAAAGCAATAGCGCATAGACCTTATGTTTCAGACAATGCAAGTCATTTTCATAGTAAAATGAACAGAGATGTGTTTAATGTAAAAATTGTAGCATTACAAAAAATTATTAAAAGAATTCGCGGGAAAATTAATGTTTAGGCTCTTCCTTGGTTTCTTCAATCAAAGACTCTGCTTTTTCTAACTCAAATTCTGCATCTGTTAATTCTTTACGCAATTCTCCTTTTGATGCTGTTGCTGCTTCTATTACAGCATTTTGGGCTTCTTTAATTTTTTTTTCTGCAAATTCTGCATCATGCGGTTCCATAGGGATTAAAAGAAATATTAGTTTAAATATTGTTCTATCTTAATTTTTCATCAGGATACTAAAGATTGTTTCGGAATATTGTACCAAGCCCGGATAGTACTTCTAAAAAAGCGTATTCCTGCAGAAATTCCTTGAACATGGTAATCTCCGATATCAATTTCTACTGTAGGGCCCTGATAAATTTCTGGTTTAAATGTATGGATATCATATTCACTAATAAGGCAGTAACTCATGCTTTCTGGAAGCCACGGCCGTCCATTTGAGGCTGGCATTGGTGTACCATATCTACTAAGAACGTTGAAGGTTATTAATCTAGAAATGTCTGAATTATAAACTATTGGTGTTTTTGCTGCCTTTTCTATTAAGTTACATTTCATGTAACCTCTTTTGCTTTTGCTCATATAATATTAATAATAGAAAAATATCTTTTTAAAAATTTGTTTGGTATCAAATAATCTTTGCTGACAAAATCGTTACATCTTCAAGAGGTTTATTTCCCGCGCCCACTTGTACCTGTGCTATAGCATCTATTACATCCATTCCTTGAGTTACTTTACCAAAAGCTGGATGTTTGCTTGTAAAAGGCGTTTTATCCCAGTCAAGATTCGTATTATCTACAAGGTTAATAAAAAATTGGCTTCCTCCTGTGTTTGGTACGCCAGTATTAGCCATTGAAATGGTTCCCCTTACATTACTACTACCTTCAACAAACTCGTCTTCAATGTTATATCCTGGTCCTCCCATGCCTGTCCCTTGAGGATCTCCGCCTTGAATCATAAAATCGTTTATGACACGGTGAAAGATTATGCCATCATAAAATCCTTCACGAACCAATTTTTCAAAATTGCCAGTAGTTATTGGCATATTGTCATAGAGTTCTATTACAACTTCTCCTTTAGTTGTTGTTAGTTTTATGCGAGTTGAGTGGTCTGCCATTTTTGGTATAAATATTATTCCTAGAGCTAGAATAGCTATGATTATTATAAATATTACTATTTTGTCATTTGACAATCTCTTTTTCATATGCACTGTAATACAATATGCTTTTTAAAGTTTACTTTCAAAATTAATAAATGACTGAAAAGGTTTATGTGGCCACGAAAGCATTAATCAATTGTGATGACCGGGTCTTGATTTTGCGGGAATCAGAAGATTATACTGATGGTAGTAATAAGGGATATTTTGATGTTGTTGGAGGAAGAGTAGGGTTTGGTCAAAATATTTTTAAAAATTTAAGACGAGAAGCAAAAGAAGAAGCAGGGCTTGACATTGAAATTATTGAACCTTTTTTTACTGACACGTGGCATCCAATAATTAAAGGCGAACAAGCATCAGTTAGTGGTATATTTTTTAATTGTTATGCACAGACAGACAAAGTAAGATTAAGTAAGGATCATGACAAATATTTATGGATAATGCCTACTCATCATAAATATCATACATTAATACCTAATTTGCATAGGGTCTTTGATGCTTATATTGAAAAATATTTGAAAAAATAACTGGTTTAGATAATTTTTTATATGGCGCACAGTTATTATTTTTATGATAAAGACAATAATTTTTACTTTGGTCGCGGTAATGCTTTTTGAAGGTTTAGCTTTAGTAGCTTTTCCAAAACAAATTAAACAAGCATTACAAAATATAAGCTTGATCAGAAAAATAGGGATTATTGAATTAATTTTAGCAATAATTATCCTTTGTGTAACATTATTTCTTTAGAATTAAAAAAGAGTAAAACAAGTTTATCTTCTTGGCCGTTTATTATACGAAGAATTTCTTGAATGACTTGAACTGTGATGCCTATCTCTTGGATTTCGTCTTTGATGATCTTGGCTATTTCTTCGCTTGTTACGATCATTTCTTTTTTCTGCCATCCAACGTATTCGTGCACGTTTAATATAAGGCGTTTCTAAACGTTTGATCTTAAAATCATCATTTTTCATTAAATTCCGAAAATTGTCATAGTCTCTACTAGCTAAGATATTGATCACATTTCCTTCTTTTCCTGCACGAGCTGTTCGACCAATACGGTGAGTATAATCTTTAACATTGTCTGGGATATCATAATTGTAAATATGTGTTACTTCTTTAATATCTAAACCTCGAGCAGCAACGTCTGTTGCAACTAAAACATGAACTTTTTCTGAATGAAAACTTTTTAAGATTTTTGTCCTTTTATCTTGAGTAAATCCGCCATGCATTGGCACTGCTTCAATTCCCATAAATTTTAAATTGTTTGCAACAAAATCAACATTACGTCTTGTATTACAAAAGATCATTACAAGTTTTGATTTTTCATTTTCTACTAAATGTTTTAATAAAGAATATTTTAAATTATCCTCAACATCATAAAATACTTGTGAAAGTTTTGTTGGGTCTACATATTCTGTTGCAGAAATTTCTACTGGATCTTTCATATATCTGCTGGACAAATCTGTAATGTCTGGAGATATCGTTGCAGAGAAAAGCATGGTTTGACGTTTTCCAGGACAATTCATTATTATTTTTCCAACATCTTCTCTAAACCCCATATCAAGCATACGGTCAGCTTCGTCCAAAACAAGTGTATTAACATGGCTTAAGTCTATAGAATTACGCCCAATATGGTCTAAAATTCTTCCAGGAGTTCCTACAACAATGTCTGCATATTCTAGGCGTTTTATTTGATTACCAATAGAAACTCCCCCATAAACAGATATGACATCCAAATTTTTAGGTTTTGAAAAATCTTTTAATTCATCAGAAATTTGTTCTGCAAGTTCACGTGTTGGGGTTAAAATTAGTCCTTGGATGCCATACTCTTTTTTTGTATTTTTTATTAATCCTGCTGCAAACGCTAATGTTTTCCCAGAGCCTGTTGACGCTCCTGCTATAACATCATGACCTTGCATGATGTCTGGAATTGATTTTTCTTGTATTTCTGTAGGTGTATCAAATCCGCGGCGTTTTAGTGATTGAAGTAGCGGATTATCTTCTCCTAATAGTTTGACAAATTTTTCCATTGTTTATTTTTACAATAAATTTAAATCTTCAAAATTAACAGTTATTTTTACCAAAAATTGTTCTTGGTAACTTTATATTATAGGCGAGAAATAGCAAAAGAGTATTTCTCAGACAATATTATTAATATTGATATTATTTTTATTTATCTATTAAAGTAATGTCTAGAAATGTCTTTATAAGTCTTGTGTTTCTTTAATTTTAACATTTATTTTTTCAAGTAAGACTTTTAAACTACTTTTTTTGTTTTTTAATTCAGATTCAATATTATCCATTCTTCGTTCACTTTTTGAAATTTGTATCTTTAAATCCATAAGATTTCCATCAATACTATTTATTTCTTTTTCAAGTTTTTTTGTCTCATCTTCTTGCAGGGGAGTATTTGCTATTTTCTCTTTTAAATCTTTAATTTTTTGTGCTTGCTGTTTTATTGCGCTTAAATCTATTTCTCTTAAATCTAAAAGATCAAACAATT
>JAAOYK010000038.1 GCA_018221305.1 Candidatus Pacearchaeota archaeon | reverse complement strand
GTTTGCTTCTCGTCCCATGTATGTAATTATGATTTTTGCTTTATATAATTTTGCAAAAATTAAATTCTCTTAAAAATCAAAACTAGAATTACAACTATCAAAAGTATTAATGTTAGTATTATTAACCAAAACAATATTTTTGATGCTAAACTACTACCTTTTTTTACTTGCTTAGCCGTATTACCAAGGATTATTGCGTCAACAGCAGTATAATTGCCTACAATTGATGGTGAACTGTCATCGTCATCATCACAATCTTCCCAAACTTCGCACACATCATCACAATTTTCCCATTCTTCACACTCATCATCATCATTATCACAATCTTCTCCATCTTCGCATTCGTCATCATCGTCATCATCATCATCATCCTCAAGTTTTGTTCTAGCAGTGTTTGATACATCAAAATCATTAATATTACCAGTCAAGTCCATTGTATGTACTGTTATTGTGTATCTTGTATCTTCATTCAAATCGATCGCTTTATAATAATTGTTTGAAGTTCTGTGTACTTCACTTCCGTCAATAAAGATTATATTTTGATAAAAGTCTAAGTCTGTTGGATTATCCCAGACCCATTCTATCCAGTCATAAGACTTATCATATACATGAAGGTTTGTTATGCTTCCTGGAGGTGTTGTATCATTATTATCATTATTTGAATCATAGACAGTGAACATAAACTCAAAAATGTTATTTTCTTCATTAGTTTCTTCATATAAGTTGTCTGGATCAGTAATTATCTGTAAATTATAGTCTCCAGCGTCAAGTGTTCCAAAATTAACTCCCCAGTCAAGATCTGGAAGTCCAAAAGGTAATGTATTAATATTAATTACAACATTGTTAAGTTTTATCTCTACAGGAAAATCTAATTGTGTCCCATTAGTTCTGTGTGTCAAAAATCTAACTTCAGCTGTTTCATTATCATAAATCATAGGATTTGGTAAGTATCCGCTGTCAATAGATAAGTCTAATATCTCTGTATCCTCATCATCATCAATTATCTCTATATCCCGAATTTCTTCAATAATTTCATAATCATTACACTTGTCTTCATTATCTAATGTTGTAAAGATGTGAACAGTATAATTTCCAGCATCTAGTGAAACATCAAACAAAAATGTTTCTTCTCCAGAATAATCAATATTTTGTGATTGACTGTCTGTATAGATTATATTACCTTCTTGCTCAATTTTTATATTAACATCAACCTGTGTCTGGTAATGGTCTTTTATTTGTGGTGGAACATAATCAAGTAGACCACCATGACTTATTGGTGATTGGGTATGAACATTAATTAATAGTAATTTAGTATCATTATCATATTCTATTACTATGTCGTTAAGGTCTGCACTGCACATTTCAGCTTTCCCAAGATATCTATCAAAAAAGTTTTCTTTTGTGTTAGTGTTGACTGCATTCCCACTACCTGCCCAATCTGAAATAATTTCTGCAGGAATATATCCATCTTTGTATGCATAAATCCCATAAGCTTCTTCTTGTAAGATTGTTGGATATATTATCTCTAAAAAGTTTGCATTTGCGTTTTGTGTTGTTCCTTGCCACTGCGTGCTTGAAATGCTTTGACAATTTTTATCACTGCAAACAAAAAATAATAGTCCAGGATTATTGATAGGATTGTTTGTAGTAATAACTTGCTTATTTTGATCAATTAATGCTTCATTAAAATAATTTTTTTCTGTAACTTGAGCAAAAACAGGACTAACTAAGATTAATACTAATGTTAATACAATAATTAATGGTAATACTTGCTTTTTCATTTTTTATAATCCTCCTAACGCACTTCCAGTGCCTCCGCTTACACCGGATGATGTTCCGCCAATACTGCTACTAGTTCCTCCAGTAACTTGGTCACCACCTCCACCTCCGCCACCATCGCCACCGCCACCATGCATGAAATGAATTAAGGCTGCATCAGCAGCTGCTTGTAATAAGTATCCCGGAAGTTTGTCATCTTTTACATACGGATCATTTGTAGTGTCAAATGGTATTGTGCCAAGTGTTGCAAATTCTACTAATTCTGCATGACTCTTGTTCCAATTAGGCCCGACCCACCAATTTCTCCAGAAAAAGTCGCTTGTATCTTTTGCGTCTTGTGCTCCTTTTTTCCAAGTATCCTCTTCTGCAAGCTTACCCTTTGTAAGTAAACTACCTGTATTTGATGTGATTGTTCGTGAAACTCCGCCTAAAGCTTTTGCACCATTTTCATAAACAACACGTGCACTATCATTAATAAGGCTTAACCAGGATCCAACGCCTGTTAAAGTTGATTGAATATAATCTTTATTTTCCCATTGTTCTTTTCCACGTTGTCCTAAAAATTTACCATAATCATTAAACTTATAGTTAGCATATACGTCATCAGATTTTTTTGCATCAATATCTTTAAGCACTTCTTCAATATCTTTTATATCTCTAGTCTCTAGATATATTGGTCCAACTTCTTCTGCAATATTAACTTGTGATGCTGCTGGACGTGTATTATTTATTGCTACAGAATAATCTGCTGTTGAGTCACAATCATCTAACCATTGTTCTCCAAATTCTGCAGCTTGACTAATGTTTGACTTTCCGCTCGCTTTACCCGGAGTAACATCAGAATCATTAACCTGAGCATGAATGTAAGAAACATTCTTGCTTTCTAATGATTTTTGTAGCGTTTTATTATGTGTTTCAAGACTCGCTATCTGTTTTTGCATTTCTTGTTTTTCTTTTGCATTTTGTTCTCTTATAGATTTTGCAGTATTAAGAGCAACTTCTTCAAGTTTTGGTTCATATATTGCTTTTATTGCTTCAACTGTTTCTGTTGTTGCTTGTGTTCTAATTTGTTCATCATTTGCCTTTTCTTGCTTTACTTGTTCTTCAAGATTTGTAATCTTTGTCTCATAATCTTTTCTTATTTGTTTGATATCATTTTGAACTTGTGCTGTTACTTTGTCTATGACAATATTGTCCGGTTCTCCTCGCGTTTTTATTTCATTAGCTAATTCTGTTTGAAAATCATCACGTTCATTTGTTACTTGTTCTAAATTTTTTGTTAATCCTTTATTTGCGTTTAATGTGTTATCTAATGTTGTTTGTTTTGTATCACGTTCTGTAGTAACTGCTGCAACCTTTGCTTTTTGTTCTTCAATTAAAGGATCATAATGTTTTTTGTCTAATTTACCTTTATATCCCCATGCCCCAAGTCCTACAGCTACTGAAGCAGCAATAGGTATCACAACATCTCGTATTGCAATCCCAGCCCGTCTTAAAAATGATTTATTAGAATTTTTGCCCTGTTTTTTAGGTAAGCTATAAGTGTTTGTGCCTTGTCTTCTTTGTTTTTGAATTTCTGTAGTACGCTCAATAGTGTTCAAAAACGCTTCTCCTTCTTTTTGAGTATTTCTTACGTATTTTAATTCTGGAGCATGTTCTTCTTGTGGTTTAACATTTTCCTTATTATATGTAGGAAGACGAGTTTGTGTTTCATAACTCTTTTTTAGCTCTGTTAATTTTTTTGCAACATCTGTATGTCCTTTAACTTTTCTTTCAAGTCTAGTTTTTTGAATTGCTTTATTTTTATGAACTGTTCTTGTTTCTCTTAAATGACTATAGGTTGTGTTTAACAAATCCTTAATATATCCCCGTTCTGCATCATTTATTCCAATCAAATCTTTTAAATCGTTTTCAACTGTTTCAAGTCGTTGCTGATAACTATACCCATTATTACCCAGTTTTTGTGTAACAGATTTTAATTTTTCAGAATTCTGAATACTTAGCTTACCTTGATAATTATTACTCACGTCCTCTAAACCTTTTTGCAATTTTGTCTTTGACATTTTAAATGCTTTTCAAGAACTCTTTTTCCCATAGGAATAAAAGTATACCCATTTTACTACTTTTAAATGATTCTACAGGTCATTATATATAATACAAAATATACTTTTAGAATTTTTTTTAAAGATACTTAGAATTTAATTATTTTAAACTCTTTAAATCCTTGATGATGCAATTCTTCTGTTTCAACCTCTTTAACATCTGCATGTTTTGGTCCTTGTTTGCATGCAGTAATCATTTCATTAACATTTTCGTCTCTGCCTTCAACAACTACTTCAACAGCTCCGCCGTTCAAATTTCTACAAAATCCTTTAAGCTCTAATTCACGAGCTTTATCAAACAAAAACTGTCTAAACGAAATTCCCTGCACTGTGCCTATTATATGTATTTTATATGTTTTCATTTTTCTGATATTAGTAGTTTCTATTTATATTTAAAGTTATTCTCTTAAATCTAATTCATTGTTAATAATAATAAAAGTTTGGCTTGCAAAGTAAACTGGAGGACCTATAGATATAGCCTGCTTTTTATACTCCTTGATAAGTTTTTTAGGAAGTCCTTCATGATCCCCAATAACAAAGACACAATCCTTAAGATCAGCATTTCTTAATTTTTCGCCTTTTTTATCTAATACACAAACATGTTTTCCTTTAGATTTTAATTCATCTATTAATTTGCTTAATGATTTTTTCTCAATAAAGCATCCTGGAAAGATTTGCTTTTTCTCTCCATCACGCTGTTTGTAAAGCATTCGTTTTATTAATCCTGCTACATCTTTTTTACTTATTGGCAAGTCTGGGTTAGATATAATCTCAAAGTGCATTGGAGGGTTTGGTGGCCCATCAAATATTAAATGAAGATGCATATCTTCTCTAGTTTTATTTGACAAAAAAAATGCTTGAATTATAACATTACAAACTATATCAATTCTGCCCGCTTTCATCAAATCCTTAAAATTTCCACTAGTCCTTGCATTTTTTGAATAATAAACAAACTCTCTCATAAGATTAAATAGTAGTCTTAGGTTTAAATGGTTTTTTAATGATTATAAAACGGGTTAACTTCATGCTCGTGTCTTACTCGTTCAAGATCTGTTAACATGAGCTTTAATGTAAGGCTTACTTCGTTTGCAAACTCTTTTTTTGAAGCTTCATCAATGAGGTGAGTTAATGAAACTTTTTTTAAATCTTTTTGAGCCATATTCACTGACAATGTATAAAAACTAAAAATTTTATCATATAATCTATCATATTCCCAATCATTTTCATAATTAATTAATTGATTATTGTCAAAAAATTTAATTCCTGAGTTATATAAATAATCATAATATGCTTTTACTTCGTCAATAGATTTTTCAAAAATAGCTTCTTTATCATAAGCTTCTAATCCAAAATCTGTATTTGGTGACTCATCTTTTCCCATTCTTTTAATTACTCAAAAATTATCCACGCAAAAAATCTTCTTCATATGTAGGCCCGTTTGGATTACTTGTTATTTGTAGGCCCATATCTGCAAAACTATCTTCAAGTGTTGAATCTTTTGCACGCTTTTCATCATCTTCAAAAGTATCCAAAACCATATTTTCTACAGAATCAGAACATTCTTGTTTTATAGAATAAGGATCATTTGGAAGTTTTGGAGGATTTACTGTATCTTTTAAATATTGTTCATAATCTGCATTATTTTGTTCTTGTTCTTGCAAATATATTTTTTGCTCTTGTGAACTTCTAAGGTATTTAGCAATTTTGCTTAAGAGTTTATATGCTTGGCAAAAGCTTGTATTAACCTTTTCACAAGGCATAGTTATTGCAGTTACAGCAGATGTATATCGTGACCGAGATTCCTGAGTTGCCATATGCTGCAAGATTCGTCTCTTTTCTCGTTTACACTCTTTTCTTGACATATAATATTCATATCTCCAGCCTTTAAAAACTTTATTTTAATTGAGTATAAACATAGATTTAGCAATAATCTCCTTATCATTGATAGATTGGTATATTCCTATAAATCTATCTTTATTAAATACACTAAATATTGGTTCTTTTGGAAACTTTTTAATAACATCTTTTTTAGTTAAAGGTTTTCCATTTATTAGATAATGTATAGATTCTTTTTTTACTTGGACCTCTTTACATATCTGGCTGACGATTTCTGCAGGGATTAACATTGAACGCAACTTTTTATCATTACCTTTTTCATACTCTTTAAATGCGATTTCTATTTCTTCAATTGTATGCATTTGTTTGTCACTAAATATTCCTGCTCTTGTTCTGTGGAGGCCAGACATATGAGCTCCTCCAATATTTTCACCAAGATCATGGATAAGTTTTCTAATATAGGTGCCGGCCTGAACTTCTGCTACAAATTCTGCATTTTGGCCTTTAAATTCTATTAGATCAAACTTGTTTACTTTTCGTTCTCTTTCAACTCTTTTTACCCTTGATTTTTTTGGAGGTTTTTGCATAATACGCCCTACAAACTTTTTCATTTCTTCTTCAAGCTTTTTTTTTGAAATTTTTTTATGAATATGCATTTGTCCTACATAAGTCTTATCATGATGCATAAAAAAGTTTGATAATCTGCATGCTCTGTTAAGCGCTATTGGTAATACTCCTGTAACCATGGGGTCAAGTGTTCCAAAATGTCCAAACTTTTTAACTTTCAAGATTTTTCTGCCAACTCTTTGAATCGCAGAAAAGCTTGTAGGCCCGCTTGGCTTGTTTAGGATTATTATTGAAAATTCTAATAAATCTTCAATTGGTTTTTCTTTTTGGATTTTTTTAATATCTATCATTCTTCTTAAAACTAGATTTTCCCTTTTAGATACTTTTGTCTTTTACTTTCCTCAAACCGTTCTATCGCATATCTAAGCATTGTTCTTGGTATTTTATTATATCTGTTATCTTCTTGCAAAAAATCTTCTTCAACTTTTAAATCTCTTTTCCCAATTTCACGCAACATCCATCCAACAGCTTTATGGATTAAATCATGGCTGTGATTTAATAAAAGTTTTGAAATGTTTAATGTATCTTTGAATTGATTATTGCGTATAAAAGTAAATGTAGCTAGTATGGCTATTCTGTTTTCCCATAAATTAGTGCTTTTTGCTAGCTTGTACAACACTTTTTTATCCTTAGATAAAAGAAAGTCTCCAACAATGTTTGGAGCTGAAAGGTCTACTAGGTCCCAGTTATTAACATTTTTAGCATTTTTAAGATAAAATTCAAAAATTTCTTCCTTCGCTGTTTCATCAGATTGTTTATATTTTTGGATTAAGATAAATAATGAGATAAGACGTTTTTCATGAACCTTACTACTAAGCAATTGTTGAAGGTCATTAATTGTTAGTTCTTTAAACTGTTTAGAAATACGTCTTTGTACTGGAACTTTTATGCCCAAAAAAATGTCACCCTCTCCATACTGCCCTTTACCAGTCTTAAAAAAACGTGCAAGTATCTGTGCTTGTTCTGCATTTTTTTCCTTTTCTAATGCTTTATTAAGTTCCTGCAAGGTTGTCATTATAATTATTATTAGAATCAACTTCTTTTAAAAACTTAGCCCTATCTTCTTCATTTAGCGAAGCAACAAATTCATAGTATACTCTGACTAGATATTTTACATTAACAATTCCAACTACAACTTTATGCATGTCAATTATAGGGATTTGATTAAATCTTCTTTCTAGTGCAATTTTAAACCCCTTATAAATTGATGTCCCTGGATTCATAGATATAAGGCTAGTTGACATAAAATTCCTAACATCAGTTTTATCGAAATCCATTTCTTTTTTCAATGCATTCATTAAATCTTTAAGTGTAACAATCCCAATTGGTTTTTTATTCTCAATAATCACTGCATACTCAGTG
>JAAOYK010000037.1 GCA_018221305.1 Candidatus Pacearchaeota archaeon | reverse complement strand
GATTTAAATGGAGGCCTGTTACAAAAAGTAAAAGTCAGAAAAAAGAAGGAAAAATTTATAGTAAAATTAGAAAAACAGCTAAAGGGATCAAGGATAATGATTATATTGGTGATGCATATTTTGGAGAGGCTCAGCTTGCATGGGAATATGGAAAATATAAAAGAGCTGGAAAGGATTTTGATAGAGCAACAATTTATTATTTAATTGCAAAACAAAAAGAAAAGGCTGCAATGGCGCAAGAAGCTAAACATCACCTGTTTGCTGAATCTGAAGGTTTAGTAGAAAAAGTTTTTCCAGAAGGTGTTGCGCGCGCGGCAGGAGTACTCATTTTTATTTTAGGAAGCATTTTTTTCGCATCTAATAGCCTTACAGGAAATGCAATCCTAAAAGCAGACAGAACAGTTTCAAATATTTTTGGTGTGGCCTTTTTTCTTATAGGGATCATTGGTACATATGTTTTGATCAGACAAAAGTAGTACAATAATCTATATATACAAACAAGCCTATAAATATTTTCATGGAAAAAGTGGGGTTTACTACGGGGTGTTTGTTTAAATCTAGTATACCTTTTAATGAACGTATTAATTGGTATAATTTTTTTGGGGCTGATGCTATTGAGCTTAGTTTTGCCACACCAGACGAATTACTAAGTTATGAGTTAACACCAGACATAAAAAAAGGATTAGAAAGTTTTGATTGTATAACTGTTCATGCGCCATGGAAACAAATGAGGTATGATTCTGACACAACAACAACCAAAGTATTAGAAAAATTAAAAGTTTTAGACGAACAAATACCAATCTCAGGGATGGTTGTGCACCCTGACACAATATATGTACACAAGCGATTGGAAAATTCAAAATTACCATTCTTGCTAGAAAATATGGATAAGAGAAAAAAACGTGGCATACAGCCAGAAGAGTTTGAAAAATGGAATAAGGATTATGGGTTTGGTTATGTTCTTGATCTTCAGCATGTTTATGAACATGACCCCTCAATGAGCCTTACAAATGAGTTTCTTGACGTTATGGGGGACAGATTGGCTCACATGCATGTAAGCGGAGAAAATTCTGAATATATTCATGTTCCAGTATATCTTGCAGATAATAAGCAAGCAATAGAAAAAGTATTAAAATTAGATTTTAAAGTTCCAAAAATACTCGAAGGTATTCTTACAGGGCATATTGACCTGGTTGCTAAAAACGAATTAGAACTTGTACGAAGTTATGATTCATGCCAAAATAACAGATCAAGTGATAAAGTTATGAGGATTTGAAGGTTTGTCTCTATAAGTGCGCGGCATTTCACATACATAAATATATCTGGGCTCTTTTCCAGCTGTTTGGTACTTTAAGAAAAGTTGGTTATCGCCCATAAAACCTTTTTTAATGTTACCATTATAAAACGTATTAATCATTTTTATTGCTTTAGAACGCACCCCTTCTGCAGGATTAAGGATCGCTGCTCGTACTAAAGACTCTAAAATACGCACCTCATCTGTAACTATATTTGCTTCTTTTAAATTTATCATTAAAAACTTGTGACCATACTCTTTTTTAAAGTTTATTAAAGTAAAATGCTACCATTAGTAAGATTTATATCCTTTAGATTGTTAGGAATTTAATGGTAAAAAGGGTTGATGAAGAAGGATTTGTAGATATAAAAAAAGAAATTGAAGAACAAAGTGGTGTACTTAATTCACGAAACAGAAGACGTAAAATAAGGCGCAATTTGTTTTATACTTTCTTGATACTTGGATTTATTACTTTAATATTTACGCCTGGATTTTCTACATTGTTTGAAATTTATACAAGCCCAGACTCACAGAATCTAAAAGCTAATTGGTTTGAAAACTCGTTTGCTGAAAGAATTGATCAAAGTGTTAATTATTCAATGAAACATTGGTACTTTTATTTTATCCCTGCAGCACTTTTTGCATCAATGTCATTTTTTGCAAAAAGTCATAAAGAAGGCGTTGTTTAGGCTGCTAGTTTTGTTATTGACCTTTTTAGATTTTCTTGTGCTTGTGCTTCATACAGACCTTGGAAAAATTGTGTATTATAAATATGATCTCGGTCAAGAAAACCTTGCAAGATCTGGGCTCGCCCAATTTTGAAATCATTAGGACTTACCCATGAGTATTCATGACGTATGCCCCACTCATATCTGTCAAAAGTTTCTTGATCTTTTCCAAGAATTGCCAGATCAATGTCTACAATTAATTTTGAAGACATGTCTCTTGGAGTTTGTACATGTTTTGTGGCAAGTATTAAATTGTCCACTGTTTCAATCTCATAAAATTCAAGACCTGACTGGCTAAGATGACGTAATGCCATATTGGCAGAATCTTCTTCATTCGTTTTTGATCTTGTATTATAAATTGCGTCATGATAAAATATTGCAAATTCTAACAAGTCCGGAGACTGAGTATGCTTTTTTACTCTATCAAAATCTTTTAAACATTCCATAACGTGATTATGATTATGATATTGTCTCAAAGGCACGAAATAGCTATTTTTTAGCTCCTCAAACTTTTTTTCAGGAGTTAATAATTTAATTCTTCCTGCTAAATCTAAAAATCTTGTCTTCATTTTACATTCAACTCCGCGATAACTTTTTCAAACGTGTTTTTTATATTCTCCTGAGAAGAATGATCCTCAAAGTCATCAGAATTGTCCACAGACCAGATTTTGCCGTATCCATCAGTTTCTATCGCTCTCAGTAAATAATCTTTTTTCACACTATTATCATACTGGCAAGCTAATCTGCGATGTAATTGTTTAGGGTTTAGTCCCCGCTCTTTTAGCCGACCTTCCTGGCTTTGTTTATCAGCTTCAACTAATACAACATTATTGTTACAAAAGTATCCTAAGTTAGATTCAGCGATTAATGCGGCGTTTAATAAAACTAGTCCTTTCTTCTCAGACATTTCGCGGCGAAGCCTGACCAGAAGCGGAGTGTGCATTATTTTGTTTAAATCTTTTAAAGCGTCATGATTATTAAACACGATCTCGCCAAGAGCTTTTCTGTTAATTCCTCCATCTCTATTTTCTACGTTTGGGCCAAAACGTTTTATTACTTCTGCTCGTACTTCTTGATACCTTGGCTCTTTTAAGCTTGATAATATTTCATGACCTATCTTGTCAAGATCAACATTATGTACTTTCACATCATATTCTTTGCCAAGTTCTACAAACTTGTCACTTACATAAGATTTTCCGCAAGCTATCCCTCCAGTAACACCTACGATATACTGACCAGACATGCGTTCTTCTAATTTTTGTTTAACATGTAGTGGTACATATTTGTGTACAAGACCTTGCTCTTTTTGAATTGCTTTGACAATTCTTGAACTATAATGATCATATTTAGGGTTTGAAAAAAGAACAAAAGTCTCAATTCCTAAACCGTGGCTAACACCTACATTATGTATTGGTTTTTCATATTCAACATCTGTGGGGTTTCTAACACCTTTAACAACAACAGGAATATTATGTTCATAAGCATAATCAACTAATAATCCTTTAAAAGATGTGACTGTTACATTATCTAGATCTTTTAAAGCCTGGCGTGTCATGTCAAGGCGTTCTTCTAAGTTAAATAAGTAATTTTTTTCAGAATTTTTACCAATGCCTACAACTACTTCGTCAAAAGTGTTTGCTGTACGTTTTATTATATCAACATGCCCGTAATGGATGGGATCAGCTGACAAGGCTACTATTGCTTTTGTCATTATTTATTTCCTCCCATTTGATTTTTATAATGTTTTGTGTGTCTCATACTATATGATGTATAAATGAGTAGATAAAAGATTCTATCCAAAAATGGTTAAAAAAGGGAAATATTTATAAAATAACCCTTCTTTTGCTAAATATTATGGATTTGATTGATAAGAAAGTACTATGCGCACTGGATACAAACTCCAGAGAACCACTCTCAAAGATAGCTAAACGCTTGCGTATTAGTAGAAACACGCTTGCTTATCGTATTAAAAGTTTAGAAGATAAGGGGATAATTAGTAAGTACATAACAACGCTTAATCTTGGAAAGTTAGGATTTAGAACATATAAAGTGCATTTTAGGACACGCCTGGACAAAATGGTTGAAAAAGAGTTTGTCAAATATATGATTGAGAACAAAAATGTTATATATTTTTTAAAAACTGAAGGAGCGTTTGACTTTTCTGCGTCATTAGCTGTTAAAAATATAAAAGAGTTAGATGAAATATTGATGAACATTAAAAGCAAGTTTTCAAAAATTATTAAAGATTATTTTGTAAGCATTGTAGTTTTTGCTCAAGTTTTTAAGTTGGACAAATTACTGCTTGATGCAAATCAAGAAATTAAACGTTTTGAACATTACAGTGGCGAGGATAAAGTCAGAGATATTGATGATAAAGATATAAAGATCTTAAATGAACTCTCACAAAAAAGTAACATGTCAATAGTTGAGCTAAGTAGTAAAACAAAATTGTCAATAGATGTTGTAAAGTATAGATTAAAAAATTTAAGCGAATCAGTGATTAATAGTTTTAGACCATTATTTGATCTGTCAAAGATAGGGTATCATTTATATTCAGTAATGCTTAAAATGAACACATTTACAAAACGTGACGAACAATCAATAACTACCTGGCTTGCGCATAAAAAAAATGTAATGTATTATACAAAACGGATTGGTAACTATGAACTTATCATCAATACAGTTATCAAAGATGTAACAGATTTAAACAGTTTTGTAAAAGAATTGCGGGAAAAATTTGGTGACATTATTGAAAATTATGATACGTTAATAATTTCGAAAATATTAAAACTTGATTATGTTGTTCTTTAAATTATTATTTTTCCTTTGCAATGATATTTACAAACCAAGGCCCGATAAGAGTTGTTATGATTGATAATAGTACAATTGAGGTTACAATCACTGAATCTATTAAACCAATACTTGATGCTGCATAAACTGTTGCAAGAGTGGTTGTAAGTTGTACAGTAGACACTGAGCCAAAAATCATTGAATCTTTTTTATTAAGTTTTACAAGCTTGCCTGCGATCATTGCGCTTATAAACTTTGCAAGGATTAAGCCAAGAATTAGAGCAAGCATGAATACGTTTTTTATATCTAACTGCCCAAGAAGTCCAAGGTCAATCTCCATCCCGATAATAAAGAAAAATACTGGAATAAACAAGCCATAACCAATAGTATGAAGTTTAGTGTACAAAATCTCGCGCCTCTGCTTATCCTGGATTACGCTTGAAAATATTAACCCTACAAGGAACGCTGCCAGGATAGGGTGAACCCCAAGGCTTGAAAAATAGATTAATACCCCGATAACTACAATTATTACAAAACGTAACTGACGTTCGTGACCTTTTTGTCTGCTAAATCGTTTTCTTAATGCATATTTTGAAATTTTTGGTAAAAAGTATAACATAACAAAAATTGAGAGGATTAACACCATGAAATGTAATGGGAGCGGCAACTGGGAGATTGGGTTTGCAGTCTGTAAAATGATGCCAAGTGCGACCAAACTAATAATGTCAGTCACTAACACTGCAGACAAAATTAATTGGCCAATTTTCTTATGAAAAAGGTTTGCGTCCCTTAGAGTTGGAACAATTATCGCAACTGAAGAAGAAATAAATACAACACCGACTAGCAAGGAAGTCAGAAAAGAATAATTAAACATGAACGTTATAGCAAATCCTACTAGAAATGGGATAAGGCCGTTTAGAAAAGCCATTACAAAAATCTTTTTTTTCTCGTGTCTTATTTCATTAATATTTGTCTCAAGACCAGCTATAAGCATTAAAAACATCATACCAAGAAATCCTAAAAACTCTACAGTCTCATTTAGCTGCACATAGTTTAACAGGTGAGGGCCAAGAATTGCTCCAAGCAAGATTATCGTACTAACAAAAGGAACTTTGAAACGTTTAAAAAATTCAGGAATTATTAAACCCACAGATAAGATAACCAACAATACAAGCAAGGTTCCTTCAGGAGCTATCATTTTATTTTCCTCTTTTATAGAATTGTATAGAAAAAGGGTTATAAAAAGTTTCTTACACCTAATACAATATCGTGTATATGGAATATATTGAGAAAGATTATATTCTTTGTTAATTATTCCTATTTATGACAGAGAAAACAAAATATTTTTATGTGGAAAAGCAAATAAAATGTAATTCTACAGAACCAACATTAACAGATAATGTGTGTAATGTTAGGTCCAAACAAGTGATTAAAATAAGTCCTGGAGAAATATTGCCAGAACAAGGAAAACCAAAATTTCATGAATGTTCATATACAGGTAATGATCAGTGTGACGCGTGCGGTGGGTATGACGTGACGTTTCATAAAGTCGTAGAATATGATCAAACATTTAAAGATATGCTAGATCTGGCAAGAAGTAAAGAAAAATTAGAAGAAATTGTTGGAACTGAAAAATAAGGAAAGTTTTTTATAATTTTAATATAAGAGAGGACTATGGAAGATGAATGTTTTGAATGCGGAGCCTGTTGTAAGTTATTTTTAATTGATTTAACAAAAGCAGAATATCAGTCCAAAAAATATAAAACTCAGTTTATGGAATTTGGGTTAATTAGTGATTTTGATCTAGCACAAGAATGTGGTGCAAATATTATTGAACAAGATACTGACGAGAGTTGTATTTATCTTAAGGATGGTAAATGTTCAATTCATAAAATTCGACCAGAAGCATGTCGAGAATTTTTTTGTTCATCAAAAGAGGACCGGTTTAAAGGCATGATAGAATTGATTAAAAAAACTAAAAATGATCAAAAAAGTGGTTAGAAAATGGTTCTTTTTTATTCAGTTGCCCAAATTGTCTAAAAGTTGTTCGAAATTTTACTACCAAAGATTATATATAGGGTTAAATATCTGATATTTCATGGTTAAGAGTACAATAGTAAAAAACAAATTAGAACAACAAGATGCATTAAAGGGATGCTATGGAACATCTGAGTGGTCAGAAAATTCAGGCATTTGTTGTCAGTGTAAGTTAAAAGATGATTGTGGTAAGATGAATCTAAAACGTTTAGAAGGTTAAACCTTAGTTTTAGGAAATAGATGTCTTGCTTTAGAAATAATTCATAATCTTGTTTTTATATAGAATTGTAGATTAATTGGAAATCCACTGGGGCAAGAACAGAATAGAAGTGTTCATTTATGGGTGGAATCTTTGGAGAATATAAATCCCCCGGGCAAGAATCGAACTTGCGTTAAGCGGTCTACAGCCACCTGTAATAACCTTTATACGACCGAGGGATAAACAAATAGAGAAAAGGGTGTTTTTAAACTTTATTGGTTACTGGATTACAGATATGTTTATTAAGATCAAAGTCCAGGAAGATTGAAGAAAACATTAGAAACAATAATGAGCATATATTACTCAATACAGTGAATGGAAAAACATCCAGAAGTGTTTGAACTAATAGAGCTGATAGGTGATGCATCTATTTGCCCTGAAAATCCAAAAAGAGTCAATCGTATTCATATAAACGATCTTCTACTAATCCTAGGTGATGAACAACATAGTAGGAGAAGTGTCCCTTTAAAGAATTTAGCAAGGTATAATGGTTTTTGTTCTCAGGAAGTTGAACAATATGTAAAAGCTGCACACCAGTTTGGGTGGGTAGATCTTCATGGAGAAAATTATCCTTATACGTCACTAACACCCCAAGGTGCTTGGATATATCTTAACGAGAAAGGCATAAATGATTATGTGAAAAAATTAACTGAGGATTGATATTGAATCAAGAATTAAAACTAAAACTTAATCCCGCTCGTTAATATAAAAACTACGGTTTGATTCTGTTTGTTTTATTTTCCCATTTTTCTCATACATTGCACGTGCTTCAGGTAACTCAAAACGTCCAACAACACCAATCTTTGAATAGATGATATAAGTAAAAACACGTTCTTCGCCCTTGCCTAAAACTTCTACATTCCATTCAATACGCCTGTTATGCATATCGATCCTGCTTGGGGATATTGCACCAAACTTTCTGTATAAATTAACCAATGGCGGGATCTTATCGCTAATATTAACACGTTCTATATATCTCTTAGCATGGATACGAAGACTTACTTTTAATGCAAATTCTCCACCTTTTGTTCTCACAAACGAAACATTTTTTCTAACTGATAAATCTTTATCAACAGAACGTTTAACCATATATAAAATGACGACTACTAAAATTAAAATAATTAAAGGATAATACCAATTAGTTTTTACTAGTAATCTATATTCTTCATTAGGAATTAATTGTTTTTCCCATTCATAATTTTTTGTAGCGAATCCTGTAAAATAAGTTTTTGTTGGTTCAATATTATAAGTCGTAAACATGCTCGAAATTAAGTTTCTTTTTGTGGTTATTTTTATATCTTTTTTTGTATTGCCTACATTCTTGCGAACATGCTCTTCTTTGGATATTATTGTCCCACTTTCTTTATCACTGACGTCCAAATCTGCTTGTTCTAAGAATTTTATCATTTTTTCTATTGTCGCAAACTTGCCCTCGGTACCAATTTGAACAGTCATTAAAAAAGATCCAGCGCTCATGGTTTTTAGCTTTTCAGTGTTTATTGGTAAAACTACCTCCTTAATCTCTTTGGCAGCCAACGGAAGATCTTTTTTGGCATCAAAAAATGCTGAACTTAATTTAAGATTTAAATCTGAAAAGTCTCGATTAATCTTATTTTCAATTACTATCCTTACTTCACTTGACTGAGGATTAATATTTCCAGGAATTATATCAAACGTATTTTCTCCAAGTTCTAAAATGTTTACAGTCAACACGTCTTCCTGAATATTATTCTGTGAGTCTTTAATTTTGTATCTAACAGCTAAAAAGCCAGTTTTTCTAACTAATGAAGTCCCGGGCATTATTTTTAAGATAATACTTTTCGCTTCGCCAGAAGTTATATTTATTGGATCAACAACAGATAATTCTACATCAGCTAAAGAATAAATCTCAAATACATCAGTTTCTCCTAAATTTCTTAAAATTAGTTCAAACTCTGCAGGTTCATCTAAATCAATTATCACACTATCAGAAATAGTTTTTACAGTAACATCTAACTGTGCTAAAGCAAAATTTATGCAAAACAAGGACATACATACAAATAATATTAAGATATTCTCTTTTTTCATATAGAATTATTAAAAATTAGATATTTAAAGATAATTGCAAGGATTTATATATTTTCTAATTTCTAAATAAGACATTACATCTTAGAACCATGCTTAGCATCTATTGCTAAAAAGGACTTACACTGAGCAATAAGCTCATCTAACTCTTCCATTAATTTGTCTTCATAATCATCAACACGTGATTTTATTATGTATCGTTCATACATTCCTCGAAGAAATTTCCAAAAAGGATGATTTTCCCAACGATGTTCATAATCTTTGACAAGGATTGCAGTAAACTTTATCTCCAAAACACCAGAATTTAAGCTAATCTCTTTATTTTCGCGTTTAACTTTAATCTTTTTCTGGCCCAGAATTTTCCAGTCCAATTTAATATAGAACCTGAAATAGTCAGAAATTCTCTTTTTTGCTTGCCAGTTGATATCAATATCTCGAGCATCACCAGCAACCTTCTCACTATACCGTTTTTCTTTAACTTTGTAGCCGTCACCTAATAACCAATCATAGATAAAACTATAAAATTCTTTAAAATCATAAATTCCTGCCTGTTTAATTTTGCCTTGAAATATTTTATCTTTCTCTGCCATACCTGATTGATTACATCCTTTTACAATAAATCATAAGAGGTATTTCTTTTTAAAACTTCCTAAAAAACCTTAATATTTTTAAACAAACTTTTACTGTTTAATCTTATAATGAAATTTGATAAATTTACAATAATTGCAGGCCCGTGCGCTGTTGAATCAGAAGAGCAAGTAATTTCTACAGCAAAGTTTCTGATTGATAAAGGTATAAAAATTATGCGTGGCGGAGCATATAAACCGCGGACAAGCCCTGAAGATTTTCAAGGATTAAAAGAAAAAGGTCTAGAAATTCTACAAAAGGCTAAAAACGAAACAGGCATTCAAATTATTACAGAAGTGCTTGACCCGCGAGATGTTGAGAAAGTAAGCGCGGTTGCAGACATATTACAAATCGGAGCAAGAAACATGCAAAACTTTGTGTTATTAACAGAAGCCGGAAAAACAAAAATGCCAGTCATGCTAAAACGGGGGATGTCTGCTACAATGGATGAATGGATAAAAGCTGCCAAATATATTGAGAAAGAAGGCGGGCAGGTAATATTTTGTGAAAGAGGAATTAGAACTTTTGAAACAAAAACGCGTAACACATTAGACATTTCAACAGTTCCAATAATTAAGAGTGAAACAAACTCATTAATTTTTATTGACCCAAGCCATGCAGCAGGCAGGAAAGATCTTATCATTCCTTTAAGCAAAGCTGCAAAAGCAATCGGGGCTGATGGCATAATTGTAGAGATCCATCCAAATCCTGACAAAGCATTATGTGATGGTAAACAAAGCCTTACATTTAGCGAATTTGAAAATCTTTTAAAAGAATTAAAGTAAACAGATTTTTAGTTTTGGTTTGCCAAGATGCTTAATTAAAATCCCTGAACCTATATCCTAGGGAATATATATTAATAATTATCAAACTTTAAAAACCAAGCCATGTATTAAATTGCATAGTTTTTGATTGTATTAAACAGATTCTGAAACAACAAAACAAAAAGAATGGCATCAGACAAACAACCAATATATATTTTACCAGAAAGTACAGAAAGAACTGTTGGCAGAGACGCGCAACGTAATAATATACTAGCTGCTAAACTTGTCGGGGAAGCAGTAAAAACAACGCTTGGGCCAAAAGGTATGGACAAAATGCTTGTTGACTCACTTGGAGAAATTATTGTAACAAATGATGGTGTGACAATTCTAGAAGAAATGGAGATTGAGCATCCTGCAGCAAAAATGATGGTAGAGATCGCAAAGACTCAAGAAAGCGAAGTTGGAGACGGGACAACTACGGCGGTAATGATTGCAGGAAGATTGCTTGAAAATGCTGAAAAACTTCTTGACAAAAAAATTCATCCAACAGTTATTACTAAAGGATATACAATGGCTGCTGAGCGTATTAAGTTATTATTAAACCAACTTTCAGTAGATGTTACTGGCCGTGATGATGTCTTAAAATTTGTGGCAATGACTGCTATGACTGGTAAAGGTGCAGAATCGGTAAAAGAAAAATTCTCAGACATAATTGTTGAGTCAGTAAAACAGATTGAAGAAAATGATAATGTTGATATAAATAACATAAAAATTGTCAAATCAAAAAACAACAGAATTGAAGACACTGAACTAATTAGTGGCATTGTTATTGATAAAGAGCGAGTAGCAATAGATATGCCAAATAAAGTAGAAGGTGCCAGAATTGCATTAGTTTCTGATGCCCTTGAATTAAAGACGCCTGAAAGTGAAGCAAAAATTTCTGTGACTAGTCCTGAGCAGTTGCAAAATTTTGTTGAACGTGAAGAACATATGTTAAAACAAGTTGTTGAACGTATAAAAAATAGTGGAGCTAATGTTATATTTTGTCAAAAAGGAATCGATGATGTTGTTCAGTATTATCTTTCAAAAAATAATATTTATGCTTGCAGACGGGTTGCAAAGTCAGACATGGAAAACCTCGCACGAGCTACAGGTGCAAAAATAGTTAGTAATCTTAATGAACTAACTAAAGAACAGTTAGGAAATTCTAGGAGTGTCGAAGAAGTAAAACAAGGCGACGAAGGAATGACATATGTTAAAGGATGTATAAATCCTAAAGCTTTGACAATCCTAATACATGGCGGAAGTGACCATGTAATGGACGAGATGGAACGTGCAATAAAAGATGGTCTTGGAGATGTTGCTTCAGTAATAAAAACTAAAAGAATTGTCCCAGGTGCTGGTGCTATTGAGATTGAATTGTCAAGAAGATTAAAAGCGTATGCTAACTCACTTTCTGGCCGAGAACAATTAGCAGTGCAAGAGTTTGCAAACGCTTTAGAATACATACCATCCACTTTAGCAGAAAATGCTGGACTTGACCCAATAGACGTTCTGACTGAATTAAAATCGCGTCATGATAATCAAGAACAAAACGCAGGCATTAATATTTTTAGTAATCAGGTTGAAGATGTTTTAGCAGAAGGTATAATTGAGCCTGCAAAAATAAAAACGCAAGCAATAAGTTCTGCTACAGAAGTTGCAGTAATGATTCTGCGTATTGATGATGTTTTAGCATCAAGGTCTGCAAAAGGAAGGATGCCGCAAATGCCAGGTGGAATGGGCATGCCACCTGGAATGGATTAAAATGGTTATACCAATGCCGTCAAGAGAGGATCAAGAACAAAGTAATGGTGAAAAAACGTATCAGGATTTAAGAAGTAGTTATGACGAAATGAATTTTGATGACTTGAAAACGCTATATAATGGGAAGATTGGTGAAATGTCTGAGTTAGGCATTTTGGAAGGTTTTGAAGGAATGAAAGATCCAATAACTGAAGAAGATAAGCCCAAATTATTAGAAACATTAATACAAATGAATGACTTATTAATTCAGGCTAAATAAAATCAATATATTTATATAAATGCAGCACATGGCCTGCTTATGGGAAAAAAGAGGCGCGAGCAGATATATCATTTTATTAAAACCTACTGGTTATTTGTTATAGTAGTCTTATTAATCGTTGCTGCATTTTTTTATTCATATTATTCAAAAGGTATTGTTTATTCGTGGTCAACAAGCGATGTAAGTTATATTGTTGATTTTATAAGAGGTTTTGGAATACTAGCTGCTATAATTTTTGTCGCATTAACAGTAGTAGAAGTGATTGTTGCACCAGTAAACCCATTTGTTTTATATATTGCAGGAGGGATGATCTTTGGGGCATTTCTTGGAGGCCTTTTGGCATTAATCGGTAATGTAATCGGCGCAGTCATAGATTTTTTTATTGCCAGACGATTTGGAAGAAAAATCTTTAAGAAAACTATTGATCCAAAAAAGTTAAAAAAGTTTGATAAATTTACAAAAAAATATGGTGGGCTTTCAATGTTCTTACTGCGAATCAATCCGTTCACATCATCAGACATTTTTAGTTATTTAGCAGGACTTAGTGGAATGTCTATAACAAGCTTAATCTTAGGAACATTTTTTGGCCTTGCACCTTTAATCTACCTTCAAACATATATTGGTGAAGATTTTATCAAAAAGAGTCCGATTTTATTTTTTATCTTCATATTAATAAGCGTGCTATACTTTATCATACTTACATACTTAATATGGCTTGCAAGAAAAAGACAAGCCCCTAAAAAAAAGAAAAAAGGAAAGACTTTTTTTCTTGCTTTTTTGTAACTTGTTCATATACATCTTTTAGATTACCCTTATAAGTTCTCCAATCAACATTCCAACTATTAAGGTCAACAATCTCATAATCAACATATTTATCATCTCCTTCCAACTTTTGGAGAGTATTCATATTATCTAGTAAACTCTTAACAGAATCATGCTCTGCAAAAACACCATAAATTTTTTCTAGATATCCATAATGGACCTTACCACCTTTTTCTTCTTCAAATAATGCTACGGCATGTGCTTTCTTTTTTCCGACTTCATGATTTGTTCCGATAAGCAGTAACCTTGGTTCATAACCTAACTTTTCTAAAAAATACACATTCATTAAGGCCACATCCTCACAGTCTCCCTTCTTATCCTTAAGCGTAAAAAAAGGCGATTTCCAGTAATCATCGCCAGAATCTTTCTCAGAATCAATATTAAAACGTGCCCATCCAAGAATATCAGACAAACAGTGAGGTTTGCTGGCCATGCAAAGCCTGTTTCCAAAAACATCCAAACGATACCCGATAAGTGTTTGAGGGTTTGAACCTTGTTTAGTAGTCACGTTAGGAGTAATATTATTACTGCAGCCAATAATACCTAATGTAAGTGCACTATAAACAAGGAAATTTCTTACACCATTTTTCCAATTCATAAAAATAAAACGATTTAATTACTTTTTAATAATTATTGTTATTGAAACAGTTCACTTACAGAACACCCATGACTTATTCGGTATATTGCTTCAGCAAAAAGGCTTGCTAAACTTATTACTTCAAACTTGCCGTCAACTTTTCTAGGAATTGTATCAGTTATTAAGATTTTGTCAAAACATGAATTTTCAAGACGTTCTACAGCATTATTACTCAAGACCCCGTGTGTTGCGCAGGCTATAATACTTTTTGCACCATTTTCTTTTAGAATTTCTGCTGCCTTGCACAACGTTCCTCCGGTATCAATCATATCATCAACAATTATACAATTTTTTCCTTCAACATTTCCAATAATAGTCATCTTTTTAATAACTCCTGCTTTTTCACGTTTTTTGTGGGCAATAGCTATATCCAAATCTAAACGTTTTAAGTAACTCTCAGCTCGTTTAGCAGACCCTGCATCTGGAGCCACGACTACTGCATCTTGTAAAAGGCCAGGGTGATGTTCTTTTAAGTGGTCAATAATTACTGGGTATGCTTTTAAATTATCAAAAGGTATTTTGTATGCTGTTGTTGTTGAAGGATTATGAAGATCAGTTGTTATGACACGAAATGCAGACCTATTAATTATCTCTGCAACAATGCCTGCACTGATTGGGGTTCTTGGATCGGCCATCCTATCCTGACGAGAATATTTCATATACGGGAGAACATTATTTATTTTTCCTGCAGAACTGCGCCTTAAAGCATCATTAACTTGAGCTAAAGAAACTAGCCAATCCTGAGGAGGCATTGAACTGTCATGTATAAAAAAGCAAGTCTTTTTACGTACATTTTCAGAAATTTTAATAAAAATCTCACCATCATTAAACTTTGTAATCTCAACTTTTCCTAAAGAATATCTTCTTTCTCTGTCAGGATTACTATTAAGTTTTTGATAAACTTTATGCGCAAAATCCCAGGCATTACCATTAGGGTCTGCTAATATGAGGATCGGGGCTTTTTCCATTTTCATAAATCACACATGCAAAAATTATAGAATACTTGGGTATTTAAGTATTATTAATACGCAATCATAGCTTCTAACGTACTTTAAAAATAACCCCACATTAGTTTACAATCCTTCTAATGATTTCAGTTGTGCGTTATGAAGACCTTCTTGCAATGTACACAAAGTTGATGCTAATATGCAAGTCTCTTTTTTTAAAATATCGTATTGCTCTTGTATAGATGGTATCGAAACATCATTTAATAAACCATACAAGATCCGTAAAGTTTGCATTTTGAGCTGATAACCGCTAAATTTTGTTTCATAGATTTCGTGAAAAACTTCTTTTGCTTTCTCTTCTAGGCCTAATTCCCTATAAGCTAAATAATCTTCAATAACTTGATTATAAGGGCTCTTTTTAGATTCTGGATCCATTTTTCAAATAGTAATTTAATCAAAACGTTAACATATTTATAATTATCCAAAATAGACATAGAATGGACAAAAACAGAATGTTTTAAATATAATAAAAACATAAATTTTTTATGAAAGAGAGGTCAGAAAAAGTTCGTTGGGGTATTAAATCCTTTTATGTATTTTTAGCATTAACAGTAATTGGAATTATTTTTTATGGTGTGGGCTATTATCAAGGAGATATTGCTAAATATGATTATTTGTTCTTTGGGCTTTTTAATATTGCTTGGGCAATTTTTATTTTATTTTTTTATAGTACAACAGGAATTCTAAAGATCTTGTCAATATTATTATCATTTGTGCTTGGAGCATGTGCCTGGTTTGTTGCAGGAAGCCTTTTGTCATACATATCAAGAAACAAAAGTGATATTTTGGAACGTAAGAAATATGTAGGCAAAATTGTTATTATCTTTTCAGTTGTGATGCTTATTGTTGTCTTTATTCCGTACCTGCTAATAACTGCGACCTATCCTGAAGCAAACGAAAGCATTTTAGAATCAAGCATAGCATCTTCAATACCCTTGTTTGGAACAATATTTATAATTGGTGTAATTATCTGGATATCATCAAAATATAAAATTATTAAGGTAAGGAAAACAAAATAAAAAGTATGGACATCGATTTAAAAAAACTTGCAAAATTTCTCGTGCAAGCAAAGATAAGCACCTATGCCTCAATGAATAAGATGAAGATTGATTCTGAAAGGCCGAGACACGATGAGTTAGAATTTTTTGACGAAGAATTTTATTATAGGGACAGTTATGTAGGATTTTTTCAAGCACCTGGAATGGAGGAAGTAAGGCTTGGCCGCGATGGGAAAACAATTTGGACAATGGCATATTCAGGAGGAATGCTTCTAGAATATCAGGAAGATGTTGAATTTGCTATGCAAACTTTTACCTTTCTAAAAAAAGCAATGAGTTTAGTTAACGAAAAAATGCCTTACAGAGGAATCGACAAATTAAAGGATGGTGACTGGGAATATGTATGCGAAGTTAAAGGAGATATTAAAAGATTTATTGGGCATGAAAGAATATTTTTTAAAAATAAGGAAGTTTTTTCTCAGGATTATATTGGTGGATTAGTGCTTGATAAGTAAAACTAAAATATTTCCCCTACCTAATCGCTTAAGTATTCTTCTTTAAACATTTTGGCTGATAACAAGAAGTATGATAAAAGTAACGGGCCAACCACTATTCCTAATATTCCAAATAAAGGAATACCAATAAAGATACCAATAAGTGTTATTAACGGGTGAATCTGGCCAATCTTTTGCTGCAATCCTGGACGTATCACATTATCAATATTGCTCAAGAAAGTTCCCCATACAAACATACCTATACCTGAATAATAGTTTCCTCCAATCAACGCATAAACCGCTGCAGGAACCCAAACCATCGCAGTTCCTAAGAATGGCAAAAATGATACTAATGCGCCAACAAGGCCCCAAAGTAAGGCACCATTAATCTTAAAAAATAAAAAGCCAATGGCTATCAGAGAGCCTTGCAATACTGCAATAAGTCCGGCAGTAACAACGCCTGAATAAGTCATATTTTTAAATTCGTTGAGCAATTTTCGAGAATTCTTTTTACTAAAAGGTATTATCCTCATGAATGATTCATCAATGCTATCATTGTTAATTAAGAGATAAAACAGCGTGAAATACATTATCACCAGATTAATTAGTATTTTTGGAACAGCTTTTATCTGGGCTATAAATATATGTTTAAAATAATCAGTAGCTTCTTTTGCATATCCACGTAAATTATAATCATCTAAGAATGTTCCAAGTTTTCCAGGAATTAAAGTACCACTCTCAATCATGCCATCTATTTCACCAAAAACCGAACTAATCAAAAAGTATAATGGTATTATTATTATTAATAAGGATATAGTTATAGTAATTATTGCTGCGAAACGTTTGTTCCATTTAAGCTTTTTAACAAGGAAAGATTGCAAATGCCGTGTCAGAAAAAATAAAATTATTGCACCTAAAAATGCGTTAACAAATGGCCATAAGAGATTTAGTAATAAAATGGTTATTGCTGCAAGAAAAAGTAATGCTAATATTTTTTTTATTTGCTTCTCATTCATTTTTTACACGTCTTTTTTTATATTAATATTAGAAATGTACCATATAAAAATGTAGTGGTTTTTTTACAAATTTGCAGGTTTTTCTCTAGAAGAGTTTAGTATCTAAAATCTTTTAAACTAGAATAGAATTATATTTTCCTATGGCAAGCATGGGACATATGCATTTTACAAATAATACTGAAAATAAGCCTCAATTAGTTCTGGCTGCTGACATTATGAGAGGTATTAATGCAATTTATAAAAAAGGATTGTTAACTCTTGATTATAGTTTTGTTGAAAAGCCGACCTTACAATACGGCCTAATTGGAGTTATGAAATATGATACTGTGTTAACTGCAGCTCAAAGGCCAAGAGTTTTACTCTGGCGCCAACCAGCAATGCGTGTTGAGATTCCGTTTACAAATGAATCAGGTAAAAAATTAGAGGAATTAGCAATACATGAAGTTGAAGAATTTAAAAAAAGCAGGCAAGATCAAAAAAATAAAAAAATTCAGGTTTACATAAACAGAGAATTTTATAAGACACTTTAAAATAATATGAAAAAAACTGTAATCTTTGATTTTGATGATACACTTCTTGACTCTGGAAGACCTTTTGTTGATACAACAAAACAAGCTGCACAGCTCAGTGGTATAAGAGTTCCAGAAGAGAAGGAAATAATGGATTATGGGAAAAACTGGGATGATTTTATTGCAAAAACATGGCCAGGGATAAATGCAACAAATTTTAAGAAAATTTATCATGACTTGGCAGTAAAAGTTGTGTATAAAACAGTCCCAGGTGCTAATGGCGCCCTGGAAGCTTTGCAAGAGGATTATAATATGTATATCCTGACCTTGCGAGATCGAGAATTTTTACAGTTACGTATTGATCAATCAGGCCTTCGCAGTGACTTAATAAAACGTATTTTTACTATTGAAGATGTTAAACATACAAAACCAGATCCAAGAACTTTTGATGAGCTTTTTCAAGACATGAAAAATGGGGATGACAAAGAAATTAATAGAAATCACGTAATATCAATAGGAGATAGATTAGATGATTTTTATGCTGCACAGAGTGCAAGGATAAATTTTGCAGCAGTTCTTAGTGGATATAGCACAAAAGATCAATTCAAGCAAGCCGGGCTTAGTACTGACAAAATGCTTAGTAGTGTTGCTCAAGTTCCAAAATATTTAGAGGAGATTGGATTTTAGGAAGATTTATATATATTGACAAACATCAATGTGTTATGAAAGAAGTGGTGAAATTATTTGATGCATTAAGTGATCCTACTAGATTTAAGATTGTAGAATTTTTACTTAGAGGTGAGAAATGTGTTTGTGAAATTTTTCCACACATTAACAGAACACAGTCAACAACTTCTATTCAACTTAAAAAATTAGTCAATGCAGGTATATTAAAATCACATAGACAAGGAAAAAAAGTAATCTACAAAATTACTGATTATAGAGTCTGTGAAATATTTAAAATATTAAATCATGCAACTAAACAGGTCTGTAGTCCAGATTGTTGTTTATATTAAATAAAAAAAAAATGAAAGGAGGTAAATAATAAACATGAAACAAATACTAACTATTTTTGTACTATTGCTTTTAAGTAGTATAACATTTGTCATGGCAGAGATGAGTACTGGAACTGCTGCAGATGCTGACGAAGTTTTGTCAATGGCACAAGACATTAATGCACAAGCTGCAGGAATGGCTAATTCTGGTCAAGTTAATCCGGATGAAGTCAATAAAATGGCCGGAGAGATTATAAATACTACAGCAGAAATTGCAAATAAAGGTGCTGATGAGCAATTAAAAAATCAAATGCAAATTGCTAACAAGATAATGGCACAGGCTGGAAATTATATTGGTGAAAAGGGCGAACAGATTCAGCTAATGAAAAAAGATGCCACAAAAATGCAGTTAAAAGTTAACAATCAAATGGCTGAGACTAAACTAGAAATGATGCAAGAAGAACGTGAAGGAAAAACAAAATTAATGGTGAAGTTATCTAATGGAAAAGACGCTGAAATAAAAGTTATGCCAGATAGTGCCAGCGAACGCGCATTAGAAAGATTACGCCTTAAAGTTTGTAGTGAAGAAAACGGGTGTTCTATTGAGCTTAAAGAAGTTGGAAAAGATGAAGCTACAAAAGCGGTATATGAAGTCAAACTGGAGAAAAAATCGCGACTTTTTGGAATATTTCCTAAAAAGATGAAAGTATCAACCCAGGTTGATGCAGAATCCGGAGAAACAACAAAAACCAAAAAGCCATGGTGGGCATTTTTAGCTGCAGAATAAACCTTTTTTATTTTTTTATTTTTTTATTTTATTGAATCTATTACGCTTTCTAATTTTTCTTTAACAATTGATGCAATTTCGGTTAATTTTTCGTTTTCTACCATACCCATTGCTTCGATAGGATTAATTGCTGATACAATAGTTTTTCCTTGTTTTTTGTAAATTATAACATTGCAAGGAAGTAATAATCCAATTTCTGGTTCTACCTTTAGTGCCTTGTAAGCTAACTCTGGGTAACATGCTCCGAGTATTATGTAATCATCAAACTCAAATCCTGCTTTTTTTAAAGCAAGTTTTACATCACCTTTAGTCATCACCCCAAAACCATGCTCATACAAAGCCTTACGTACAACTTCTTCTGCTTGTTCAAATTCAATGTCTATTACTTTAGAGTATCCATATGCCATTTTTATTGTATTATTCTTAATTATTTATTCTATTTAAAGACTTTTAAGTACTGCTATTAATCTTGAAGATATAGCAGTATCCTTGCCAAATTTAACATAAATAGAAGTATCATAACCCTTAAATATTTCAAAATCCTATATAAAACAAGAGAAATAATGAAAAAACAAATAGTTATACCTATGCTTGTATTGATTTTTTTAGCTTTGCCTTTGATTACTAGTGCTCATTATATTGTTGGTAATGTCAAAGAAGCACGCGATGGAACTTCGCCGAATGATATGAAGATTGTATTATGGAATCCTGAAAATGGGTTTAATGATCATTTAACAGACATTATTGGAGAAAACGGAAATTCTGGTAATGAAAATAGTTACATGTTTGATTGTGAAAAACTCAAAGAATCTTGCGATATTGGGGATGAGTTAAAAATAAAAATCATTAACAAGAAAGGCTATAAAATAAAAACAACCACCATAATAATAAGCGAGAGCGGGTTTGATACAATAGAAAATATTAAATTAAAAAAAGATTTTGGAAAAAGGGTAAGAAGTACATATATAGAGCCAACCGACATTTTGCCAGACCTCCAAGATCCAATGGAAGTTATAAACTCAGAGCGTCTTAAACGGCCAAGAATTTTACGTCGTAACAGATTTAGAAGAGTAAAATCTATCCCTGAAAGAATTAGAGAAATTGATCCAGGATGTTATGAAGAATATACGAATTTTCTTGAAAACCTTGATAATGAAAACAAAAAAAATATAGAATAGTAAATATCAAAAGTTCTAAAAACTCTTTATTCTTACTTAATTTATGAAAAAACTTAATCTGATTATCTTAATTTCTGTTATTATTCTAGCGGTTGCTGCACTTATTTTACTTATTTATTATATATCAGCGAATAAAGAAAAAGTAAAAGAAGAAAATGAAAAGAAGAAAATAATTTATAACCTTAGCACAAGTCCTGATACAGAAGTAGCAGATGTAACTAATGTAACTGAAAACACTCAATTACCTGAAGAAAAGTTAATGGCATGTACAAAGATTGGATGTGAGACAGGGTCTATATATGTTGGTTCAATAAATTCTGATAAGTATTATGCGTGTGATTGTCATTATGCTAACCGTATTAATCCTGAAAATATTATTTGTTTTAGGTCTGATGAGGAAGCATTAGCACAAAACAGAATTAAAAGTGAATGCTAGGAAAGGTTAGATATTTTATCTTCTCGCAGCACGCTTTAATTTTTCAAATTCGTCCTTTGTAACTCCGTTTATCCCTACTTCTGGGAACTCTGGGAGAGAATGAAAATCTGTGCCGCCAGAGATTAGCAAATCATTATCGTGTGCTATTTTTCTATACTTTTTTATGAAGTAATCTTCATCCTTTTGAGTCCAGCCTTCATGACCCTTATAACCATAATTAACTTCAATACCGTCACCCCCACATTCAATAAATCTATTAATGACCAGTAGATCTTTTTCAAAACAAAGAGCAGGATGTGCTAGAATTGCAATACCTTTTGCTTGATGTATTGATTCAATTGCTTCCTTAATACTAAGACGTTTTTGTGGGACATATGCTTTTGCATCTGCACTAAGCAATTTTTTGAATACACTGGTAGTGTCTGAAAATTCATTAGGATATTTGCGCATTAAAATATGAGCTATATGCGGTCTACCATAACTTCCACCACTTGCTTCCTTATCTAATTCTTCAAAGGTTATTTCATATCCCAAACTGTTAAGTTTTTCAATAATTTTTTCTTTTTGTACTATTCTATTCTGGCGTAACTCAACACTTACATTTTTCATAACTTCACTTTCTGGATCAATAAAAAGTCCAACAATATGAACATCATCAAGACCGATTTCCGGGGCTCGGGACCCAAGTTCAATACCCGGCACAAACTCAATATTTTTATCTTTTGAAGATTTTATTGCAGAATCAAGTCCATTAATTGTTTCATGATCAGTAACAGCAATAGCAGATAATCCTCGCTGAACAGCATAATCAATAATTTCCTTAGGAGTATACTCGCCATCAGAAGCAGTAGTATGTGTATGTAAATCAATTAGCATAGAAATAATAGAAAAAATATCTTTTTAAATTAGTTGATAATAAAACATGCTAATTATTCATCATCATCATCATCGTCAAGAGTGTCTGCCACATCATCTAATTCTTCACTTTCTTCATCATCATCATCGTCTTCACCCTTTTTATCATCATCACCACCAACCATATCTTCAATATTTTCAGCCTTTATGCTTGCTTTTTCATCATTTTCTTTTTTTGTTTTAGCGTCTTCTTGTTCTTTAATTTCTAAAATCTTTATCTTGAAAATTAACTTTTTTCCTGCTAATGGATGATTCATGTCAACAATTATTGCTTTATCTGTTACCTCAATAACATTAAGTGGTGCCTGACGTCCGTCTGGAGTCTGCATCATTAAAATCATGCCTGGCTCAGGGTCTTTATCCATATTTATTGCATCTTTTGGGATTTCTCGTTTTAATTGATCATTACGCTTTCCATATGCATCTTTTGGTTCAATTTCAAATTCTTTTTCTTCCCCTACATTCATTCCAATTATAGCCCTATCAAATCCTGGAATCACCATGCCAGTT